>NZ_JVJI01000068.1:0-824 GCF_001072665.1 Streptococcus pseudopneumoniae
CTTGGCCAACCTGGACTAATTTCAAAGCCATCTATATGCCTTAAAATATTATTTGTTCGATAGTTTTTCTCAGTTTCTTGGTAAATCTCATCAAAAATATTTTTTGGTTGTTTAGGAAAAAAGTAAAAATAAAATAATACAACTAGTAAGACTAAAGCTAATATACTGAATATTTTCTTCATCATTATCCTCCTACTCCGCCATGGCTTCCAAGCGATTTAAAAATGTCGATACTTCTGGATAGTTACTTTCAATATATGCTTTAATCGCATCTTCCCCTTTTTCCATAACCTCTAATGGAAGGATACTGGCATAGATAGTACCTCTGACTTGTTTCCAATCTTTATTTTTCAAAAATCCTCTTTCTCTCAGTGTCGAATCCTTTTGAAGGTCAGAGTAATAAGAAGTTATAGCTTGGTCATAGGATTGCCCCTTCTGCATCCGGCCGATAAGGTTGACTGAGTCTAGGTCTGCCTTGTAGTCATCCTCGCCAATACTTGGCTTCATATCATTTGCATTAAAGGTCGTATCTCCCTCCCAGCCTGAAAGGTCCTTGACATGCTCTCTACCACCATAGATATCGGCTAACTGAACTTGATTAGGATTCAGATGAGTAGCCATGGTAATGGACTGGTGGGTAAAGTCTGCGTGACCTGTCACCAATTCTCCCACTGGGTTTCAATCTTGACCTCGCCATAATTACTTGGCGAGTACTTGCTGTCATAAATTGAGCACCAATCTTTCAAGACTTTCTGGTTGATGATTTCGTCATAGTCCTTCTCTAATTCTTCTTTGGAAATATTATTTTTTCTTAAATATTCTCT
>NZ_JVJI01000006.1:0-229 GCF_001072665.1 Streptococcus pseudopneumoniae
GTTATACTTCGGTGCTTCGACCTCTACTTTCACCTTATTGAGACTAAACTTGCTGGCTGCTGAAGAGACCGCATAACCTCCTAAGATATTCCCGATAAAGTTTGCGGTTTGAGCGTCTTCCTCACTTCCACCTAGGAGCTTGGTCCCGTGATAGGCAACCTGACCCGCTGTATAGGCACCGGCTTCCCCTATCGCAAACTGGGTCAAGCCCTTGACAACGCTCTGAGTC
>NZ_JVJI01000069.1:0-1030 GCF_001072665.1 Streptococcus pseudopneumoniae
TGCCTATACAGCAGGTCAGGTTGCCTATCATGGGACCAAGCTCCTAGGTGGAAGTGAGGAAGACGCCCAAACCGCCAACTTTATCGGGAACTTGGTAGGAGGCTATGTGACCTCCTCAGCAGCCAGCAAGTTTAGTCTCAATAAGGTGAAAGATGCCTTTTCTACGAATACAAAAAAATACACTCTGAATAGTGATCGATTATCAAATCTAGAACTATATACATCTCCAGAAATAAAAGCTAAAATCAATAAGGCGGGTTATAGCCTGGAGGACTTTTCGAACTTAGTAGATGCAGATACGACTTTATCAGCTAAAACAGATGCCTTTGTCAAAGCTGTTCGCAAAGAGATTGGTATACCAGCTCCTAAAACCAAGATGAATAAAACGATACCTACAGAGTTTGTTGAATCATATCTCAGTGGAGAACGTAATTTTTTTGCAGGTTTTGTCTCGGTTGATGAGCATTCAAAATCATTAACTACTCTTCCAGAAATAGTTGAAGGAAATCGATTAGATTATCCTAACACTCCTTTTGACTTAGAAAAAACCAAGACCTATGCGAAGATATCATTTTTATTGGATGAAGCAGATAAGCTAGATATTCCATTTGGTGAACTTGATAATGCAAGTTATCCTTTTACAGGTCGAGGTTTTACAGGTTCTAAGAATATCATATTACCGGAGTATAAATTGATGGAAGAACATGTATTTAAGAATGGAGATATGATAAGCGTTTTTGAAAGTAAAACTGGTAAAGTTATGAAACAATACGGTTTTACTAAAGATAAAGGCTGGATAGTATTGGAATGAGGGATAGTAATGTACGCAATTTATAAACAAAACAAATTTGAAGCGGAATATGAGAACAAGCATGAAGTAATTTTATATAGTCGTGTTAAATTTAAAGATTTTCAAAATTATATAAGTCCTTGGGGGAGGATATCTGATAATGTATTTACAAAAAAAGTCAAGATGGAAGAGCTAGACTATCTATACAGTATTCATTATGAGATTCAATATAAGGGGCAT
>NZ_JVJI01000070.1:0-6334 GCF_001072665.1 Streptococcus pseudopneumoniae
ATTGCGTCCAATGTATCTATAATTTTTTCAAATTGTTTTCGTTTAATCTGAATACGATTGCCATTCATAATCAGCCAATTTGCATTTTTATTTTCCTCTGCCAAGCGTCGTAGCTTGTTTTCGCCAATACGAAAATATTTTGACGCTTCTTCAATGGTTAGGGTATAACGTTCCCAAATAGGAATGTCAGTCTGCTTCATAAAATCCTCCTTTCCAAATCACTTATTTGGATTTCATAAAAGTTGTTTTACCAGCAATCGAACAGCTTTAGCAAAGCTCACGGGAGTTCCACCCCTGCATGGTTCTCATGTAGCCATACTCATTGCCTGCGACGGTTTTATCACGCTCGGACTATTGACTGTATGGGAGTATCATTATCACGATAAGAATGTCGTTGCAGGCAATCCTGCTAAAGATTGCTTCTCGGATCACTAACATGAATCGCTCGCTATCTTTATAAGATAGGTCATGGCGGTTAGTTCCGTTGGCTCTTTTCTTATCGAAACGTATTCGATTACTTTTATTCAGTTTTCAAAGAACAATGGCTCGTTAGCCTATCAAAACACATTGAAAGCTCAATATGCTTTGGTGGAATAACAAACCTCCCTGTTCGGGAAGCGTGGAATAGTATGGCACGCTTCCACGAAAGGAGAGAGGATATTACTTAATTTCAAATGACAAAATCTTTGTAATCAGTCTGGTTTCCATTCTTCCACGTAAGACTTCATCAACGACCATACTTTGATTGCCATATTCATCTTTCATAAGTCGTAGGGAACGCTTCGTTATGTACCCTCTGTAATGATGTAGAATCTGGTTAATCGCTTCGGTATCGCCATCTGTTGCCTTTACAATGAGAGGAAAGGGAATCATAGGATATTGTGTTTTCATTCTTCAAATTCCTCCATAAACTTTTTAATTAAGGCTAGTCCACTGGTTCTATGCCGATAGACAGTAGAACGGTTCAATTTCAACAGGTCTGCAATTTCTGAATCGCTCATGTCCATAAAGTAAAACAGCAGTAGAATTTCACGTTTCTTGTCTGGCAACTCACGTAATGCTTCACTCAACAAATCATTTTCAACGCCTACTGATAACCCATTGAGTGTAAAAATCTGAAAGTCAGTTGAATAGTTATCTGTTGTCGCAAACTGGCTAACAAGATAATCGCCAACATCCGAAAAGGACACCTCACGCTTTGCAATCCTTGAAAGATAAAGCATATAATTCTTTCGCTCGTCTTCCATAGCACGTTTACAGATATAGTCAAACTGATTTTCTATTGTGGTCTGAAAAGAAGATGGTTTCATGTTTCTCACCCCCTTTCTGTCTAGGAAAGGAAGTGAGCCTTGCTCGTTTATCTCCTTTCACTCTTAGTCCCAATGTGAAAGGGGGATTTGTTGCATTACTGATAAATAAACTTTGTAAAAAAGTTCTGAATAGCCAAAAAAGCATATAAACAGATTTATTTCTCTGTTTACATGCTTCTGTTATTCTATCTATATGATTTATAAAACCACATTGGTGGACGTACTTATCTATTGCAGATAGACGACTTTTTTTGACAAGAACCCAATGTAAGGAAATTTATTGTATATGATGTACTTCATGGCGACGTTGACCTCCAACAAACCGCCATTTGGAAGTAATATACAATATTTTAACAGCGTAAATAGCACTACCATATAACGGTTTTTTTTATTGGCGTTTAGTAGTGCTTTTTATTAAATATAAACCTATAAACCATATAACACGTTTTTCTATACCTGTTTTTAATTCAGTAGGAACAATAAAATGTATAGAGGTGGTCTACTATGCGTAAAAAAGAAGATAAATATGATTTTAGAGCCTTTGGTTTAGCCATTAAAGAAGCTCGATTGAAACGAGGTTTAACTCGTGAACAAGTGGGAGCATTGATTGAAATTGACCCACGGTACTTAACTAATATTGAAAATAAAGGGCAACACCCCAGCATACAAGTTCTTTATGACCTTGTATCGTTACTTCATGTTTCCGTTGATGAATTTTTCTTACCTGCTAATAACTTGGTAAAAAGCACCCGACGATTACAGATAGAGAAATACATGGATAGCTTTACAGACAAAGAACTATCCTTAATGGAATCTTTAGCCAGCGGTATCAACGAAGCAAGAAACATCGAAGACTAATTAAAAGAATCCATACATAACGGAAAGAGCCGATAAAATGAGATTGTATTAATCTCATTTTATCGGCTCTGCGTCTTTGCGTCTGGCTCTGTAATCACAGTTACTTTGAACTGCTTTATTTCAATTAAATTTTCTTGTCTGCATTTCGGACAATAGAGGGGGAATTTTTTTAATTCAGTATCTTCCCTTATCTTTAATCGTGTTTTATTTCCACATACAGGACATGTTGAGGCGGTAAGTTTGCTAGTCAAGGAGTAAAACGACGAAGATTAGCATTTACTTCCGCCCATGCGATAGCTGTCCGTGATTGACAAGTGCTAGCACGCAGACAGAACGGAGATAGCGAACCGCTGAGTGTGTCGCTCTGCTCGTAAAAGCTTAGAAACCTTTGAACGAAAGGGATAATGAAAGCCTTGATTGCAAGGCTTTTTGCTTTATGGTGGGTAAGTATCAGAGTGAGAAAATTTTTGGAATGAGTAGAAGTGATAGCTAGAAATTATCAGTTTCTATTTCCATTTACCCTGTGGGTACGTGTTTGTTTCCATTGACAAGGAGTTTGTGGGAATAGAAATGTACCCACCTTGTTTGAATCAAGTGAAGTGTAGTTGAAGGAAATCTGTTGAAAGCAATACTTCATTTTACCGAATAAGTAATAATTTAGGCAACTTCAAATCGATTAAAAAAAACTATTTTAAAGGTTAAGAGTAGACAAAAATTGTCCACTCTTTTTTGCAAACTCAATTTATCAATAAATGAAATGAGGGAATGTAAAATGAAATATTTTGAGGTTGAGTTAGAAAATCCTGATGAATTTTTAAAACTACAAACAGAAGATTTTGTGAAAGCTAATCGCTTGCTACTAAGGAAGATAATCCAGAGCGTTACAGTCTATGAAGAAAACTTCGTCATATCCTTTAAATCTGGCATCGAATTGGAAGTATGAGTCTCATTCCATAACTTTTATATTGAACATATCATCTTTTTGTGTTATACTATAAATTGATATAAACAAAGATGTAGGAGGAACCGAAACTATGACAGCCTCAATGCGTTTAAGATAAGCTGGCAATAAAAAAAGCAGAATCTATACCCGATGATAGGCTTTTTTGTTGTGCTTATTTATACGATATTGAGCATTCATTAGTTACGGTGAGGATATTGGTTATTTAACTATACCTTTATTTAACTATGTCTTTAATATGAATGTTTCCAAATTGTATGTATGCAGACCAAAAGCCACATTGTGGGGTTTGGCCTGCATTTTTTATTGCCTAGAATGCTATTCAAAATAGAAATTCAAGCAAAATAATATGCAGGAGATAATATAAATGGAAAAATACAACAATTGGAAACGAAAATTTTATGCAATATGGGCAGGGCAAGCAGTATCATTAATCACTAGTGCCATCCTGCAAATGGCGATTATTTTTTACCTTACAGAAAAAACAGGATCTGCGATGGTCTTGTCTATGGCTTCATTAGTAGGTTTTTTACCCTATGCGATTTTGGGACCTGCCATTGGTGTGCTAGTGGATCGTCATGATAGGAAGAAGATAATGATTGGTGCCGATTTAATTATCGCAGCAGCTGGTGCAGTGCTTGCTATTGTTGCATTCTGTATGGAGCTACCTGTCTGGATGATTATGATAGTATTGTTTATCCGTAGCATTGGAACAGCTTTTCATACCCCAGCACTCAATGCGGTTACACCACTTTTAGTACCAGAAGAACAGCTAACGAAATGCGCAGGCTATAGTCAGTCTTTGCAGTCTATAAGCTATATTGTTAGTCCGGCAGTTGCAGCACTCTTATACTCCGTTTGGGATTTAAATGCTATTATTGCCATCGACGTATTGGGTGCTGTGATTGCATCTATTACGGTAGCAATTGTACGTATACCTAAGCTGGGTAATCAAGTGCAAAGTTTAGAACCAAATTTCATAAGGGAGATGAAAGAAGGAGTTGTGGTTCTGAGACAAAACAAAGGATTGTTTGCCTTATTACTCTTAGGAACACTATATACTTTTGTTTATATGCCAATCAATGCACTATTTCCTTTAATAAGCATGGAACACTTTAATGGAACGCCTGTGCATATTTCTATTACGGAAATTTCCTTTGCATTTGGGATGCTAGCAGGAGGCTTATTATTAGGAAGATTAGGGGGCTTCGAAAAGCATGTATTACTAATAACAAGTTCATTTTTTATAATGGGGACCAGTTTAGCCGTTTCGGGAATACTTCCTCCAAATGGATTTGTAATATTCGTAGTTTGCTGTGCAATAATGGGGCTTTCGGTGCCATTTTATAGCGGTGTGCAAACAGCTCTTTTTCAGGAGAAAATTAAGCCTGAATATTTAGGACGTGTATTTTCTTTGATCGGAAGTATCATGTCACTTGCTATGCCAATTGGGTTAATTCTTTCTGGATTCTTTGCTGATAAAATCGGTGTAAATCATTGGTTTTTACTATCAGGTATTTTAATTATTGGCATTGCTATAGTTTGCCAAATGATAACTGAGGTTAGAAAATTAGATTTAAAATAAACAATATTGGAGGAATATTTATGTATCTTATTTTCATGTAACTCTTCCTGCTAAAATCGCAGGGTTTTCCCTGCATACAAGCAAATGAAAGCATGCGATTATAGACAGGAGGAAATGTTATGGAATTAATATTAAAAGCAAAAGACATTCGTGTGGAATTCAAAGGACGCGATGTTTTAGATATAAATGAATTAGAAGTATATGATTATGACCGTATTGGTTTAGTAGGAGCAAATGGTGCAGGAAAAAGCACTTTATTTAAGGTACTTTTAGGAGAATTAATTTCCCCAGGATGTAAGATGAATCATCTGGGTGAACTTGCCTATATTCCCCAGTTGGACGAAGTAACTCTGCAGGAGGAAAAAGATTTTGCACTTGTAGGCAAGCTAGGTGTTGAGCAATTAAATATACAGACCATGAGCGGTGGTGAAGAAACAAGGCTTAAAATAGCACAGGCCTTATCGGCACAGGTTCATGGTATTTTAGCGGATGAACCTACGAGCCATTTAGACCGTGAAGGAATTGATTTTCTAATAGGACAGCTAAAATATTTTACAGGTGCACTGTTAGTAATTAGCCATGACCGCTATTTTCTTGATGAAATAGTAGATAAAATATGGGAACTGAAAGATGGCAAAATCACTGAGTATTGGGGAAACTATTCTGATTATCTTCGTCAGAAAGAGGAAGAACGTAAGAGCCAAGCTGCAGAATACGAACAATTTATTGCGGAACGTGCCCGATTGGAAAGGGCTGCGGAGGAAAAGCGAAAACAGGCTCGTAAAATAGAACAGAAGGCAAAAGGTTCTTCAAAGAAAAAAAGTACTGAAGGCGGAGGGCGTTTAGCTCATCAAAAATCAATAGGAAGTAAGGAAAAAAAGATGCATAATGCCGCTAAATCCCTAGAGCACAGGATTGTGGCCTTAGGAAAAGTAGAAGCTCCGGAAGACATTCGCAGAATTCGTTTCAGGCAAAGTAAAGCATTGGAGCTCCATAATCCATACCCTATAGTCGGTGCGGAAATTAATAAAGTATTTGAGGATAAGGCACTGTTTGAAAATGCATCTTTTCAAATTCCGCTAGGAGCAAAAGTGGCGTTAACTGGTGGTAATGGAACCGGAAAAACAACTTTAATCCAAATGATCTTAAACCATGAAGAAGGAATTTCTATTTCACCTAAGGCAAAAATAGGTTACTTTGCACAGAATGGTTACAAGTACAACAGTAATCAGAATGTTATAGAGTTTATGCAGAAGGATTGTGACTACAATATATCAGAAATTCGTTCAGTGCTAGCATCTATGGGGTTCAAACAGAACGATATTGGAAAAAGTTTATCTGTTTTAAGCGGTGGAGAAATTATAAAATTGTTGCTTGCTAAAATGCTCATGGGTAGATATAACATCCTAATAATGGATGAACCCAGTAACTTCCTTGACATACCAAGTTTAGAGGCTTTGGAAATACTAATGAAGGAGTACACCGGAACTATCGTGTTTATCACCCACGATAAACGATTACTCGAAAATGTAGCAGATGTAGTTTATGAAATTAGAGATAAGAAAATAAATCTGAAACATTAAATTTAAGGTAGTCGCTGGTCAGTATAGTCTGTTCTGG
>NZ_JVJI01000071.1:0-1238 GCF_001072665.1 Streptococcus pseudopneumoniae
GGGATTCAAGCAGATAAACAAATTAGAATGGGCAAAAGAGATTAGCCGAAAAGACATTGAAGTTTTAAAAATAGTCGAAACACCTTTAGGAATCTTTAAAAATCAGGGAGTTAAGGTAAAAAGTTTAGAAGGCCAAGACATTGATAACTTTTTAAATTCTATTGAAAAGTAATTTTTTGATGCTGCGATTTCAATCCTATTAAAAAAATAAAAATGGAATCTATTCCGGAGAAATAATAATGTTTGATAATGAATATATTAGGAACTTAAAACGGTTTATCAGCAATGTCGAAATTGTTTCAATAAATAACAAGTTGCAGGCATATGATAATGTGGATATGATTTATATTCTAGAAAAAAGAGAAAACGAATTTTTTATTTCACTAAATGAAAGAGGGGTTATTTTAGAGTATTGTAAAATTCGTAACAAAGAGTTGGCGCAGCTATATTTTGCTATCTTTGTTAAAAGAGGAGTTACAGATTTTGAATTCCCGCTGATGACTTTAACAAATGATATAGAGGATATCGAAATATTGAAAGAATACTTGACTAGAGAAAAACTTGATGATTTTTATTCGGTTGATTCTAGGGTTAAGGGAAAAATAAATTTTTCTTCAGAATTAAATAAGATTTATTACATAGATGCAAGTGACAATGAATACAATCTCTTTTCTCTGCCAAACAGACTATTTCAAACCTTCTATGCATCAATTGTAAAATTAAAAACTATTAAGGAGTGGTTGATTCAACTGAATGATGCTAATGGACTAGGAGATCAATATGAGGCTACTTTGCTAGGGTATAGTTTAGAGGGGCTAATTAGAAGTGAGCTGTTTGTAATTAAGGAGAAATGATGGCACAAATTCGTTTTACTTATGGAAATTTTCGGTATTTAGTATTTGAATTCAATCATCAATACTATCTACTTGATAGAAGACCATGCCATTTGATAGGATATCTTTTTCCACCTATAAATTGGCTCTTCTTTCAACATGTGTATCCTATTACATCGGATGAGTACTGTAAAATAAAAGAAAAAAATGGACGTGCTACAAAACTCACTGTTTCAGCTTCTCTCGGTGCTGGACTGAGTGTCTTTTTATATAATTGGTTACGCGTGAATAAGATTGATATCACTAGGTATTTTAAAACGAATCTTTCAAGTTTTACGACAGTGGCACTCTTTTTAATGACTTTTCTTTTAACATATGTTCTGGTTGAATTATTTTACTATTCTC
>NZ_JVJI01000072.1:0-548 GCF_001072665.1 Streptococcus pseudopneumoniae
ATCTCCTCTGCCCAATCACGGATTACTTCCATCGATGAAAAATTGGAACGTCTTCGTACGGCCAAGAAGTCTGTAAGTGAAATCCAACAAAATGTTCACAATATCAAGTATCCCATCATGCACCGAAATATTCAGCCAGAATGGCAAGGCAAACAAAAGGATGATTTCACCAAGCAGTGGGAGACCTTCTCCAGTGACTACACGAGTTTTCAAACGGAGATGAATACCTTCTATGATGCCATCTGTGATGAAATCACTAGGTTGGAAAATCAAAAGAATGAAGAACATGGCATTATTGGTTGGTGCCAAAGTCAGATTAACAATCTGGGAAATTTCATCGAGAAGCTACTACATACGAAGGAGGGGTAAGGTCATGTATGGAACGATTCAATTATCTGAGGTTCTGTTTAACGCGCACATCAGTAGTTTGACCAAGGCTCAGGCTAGTTTGGCTGGAGTGAGTAAGCCAAACTTTAACACGACATCGGAATCCAAGGTGCTCGATTTGTATCAGGAACAATTCAATGAGCTCTATCAGTTGATGACGA
>NZ_JVJI01000073.1:0-19750 GCF_001072665.1 Streptococcus pseudopneumoniae
GAGATGTTGGTGGTCTTGCTCATCATCAGTGTGCTTCTATTACTCTTTGTACCTAATCTGACCAAGCAAAAAGAAGCAGTCAACGACAAAGGAAAAGCTGCTGTTGTTAAGGTGGTAGAAAGCCAGGCAGAGCTTTATAGCTTGGATAAAAATGAAGATGCTAGCCTAAGCAAGTTACAAGCAGATGGGCGTATTACTCCTGAACAGGCTAAAGCCTATAATGAATACTATACTAAAAACGGAGGAGCAAATCGTAAAGTCAATGATTAAGGCCTTTACCATGCTGGAAAGTCTATTAGTTTTGGGTCTTGTGAGTATCCTTGCCTTGGGCTTGTCCGACTCTGTCCAGTCCACTTTTGCGGCGGTAGAGGAGCAGATTTTCTTTATGGAGTTTGAAGAACTCTATCGGGAAACACAAAAACGTAGTGTAGCCAGTCAGCAAAAGGCTAGTCTAAACTTAGATGGGCAGACGATTAGCAATGGCAGTCAAAAGTTGACAGTTCCTAAAGGAATTCAAGCACCATCAGGACAAAGTATCACATTTGACCGAACTGGGGGTAATTCGTCCCTAGCTAAGGTTGAATTTCAGACCAGTAAAGGAGCGATTCGTTATCAATTATATCTAGGAAATGGAAAAATTAAACGCATTAAGGAAGCAAAAAATTAGGGCAGTGATTTTACTGGAAGCAGTAGTTTCTCTAGCTATCTTTGCCAGCATCGCGACTCTCCTTTTGGGACAAATTAAGAAAAATAGGCAAGAAGAAGCAAAAATCTTACAAAAGGAAGAAGTCTTGAGGGTAGCTAAGATGGCCTTGCAGACAGGTCAAAATCAGGTAAAGATAAACGGAGTTGAGATTCAGGTGTTTTCTAGTGAAAAGGGATTGGAGGTCTACCATGGTTCAGAACAGTTGTTGGCTATCAAAGAGCCATAAGGTCAAGGCTTTTACCTTGTTAGAATCCCTGATTGCCCTCATTGTCATCAGTGGAAGTTTACTCCTCTTTCAAGCCATGAGTCAGCTCCTCATTTCAGAAGTTCGCTACCAGCAACAAAGCGAGCAAAAGGAGTGGCTCTTGTTTGTGGATCAGCTAGAGGCAGAATTAGACCGTTCGCAGTTTGAAAAAGTGGAAGGCAATCGCATTTATATGAAGCAGGATGGCAAGGAAATTGCGATAGGTAAGTCTAAATCAGATGATTTTCGGAAAACCGATGCCAGTGGACGGGGTTATCAGCCTATGGTTTATGGGCTCAAATCAGCTCAGATTACAGAGGATAATCAAGTGGTTCGCTTTCGTTTTCAATTCCAAAAAGGCTTAGAAAGGGAGTTCATCTATCGTGTGGAAAAAGCAAAAAGTTAAGGCGGGTGTTCTCATCTATGCAGTCACTGTGGCAGCCATCTTTAGTCTTTTGTTACAATTTTACTTGAACAGACAAGTCGCCCACTATCAAGACTATGCTTTAAATAAAGAAAAGCTAATTGCTTTTGCTATGGCCAAGCGAACCAAAGATAAGGTTGAGCAAGAAAGTGGGGAACAGGCCTTTAATCTGGGTCAGGTGAGCTATCAAAATAAGAAAACAAACTTGGTGACAAGGGTTCGCACACCTAAGAGCAAATATGAGTTCATCTTTCCTTCCGTCAAAATCAAAGAAGAGAAAACGGATAAAAAGGAAAAGGTAGTGACTGATTCAAGTAATCAAGCAGAGAAGAAAAAATCAGAAGGGAAGGTTGAAAAGAAAGAGAATTCCTAGTCAATTCAACTACTTTGTGCTAAACTAAAAGCATGAAACATGATTTTAACCACAAAGCAGAAACTTTCGATTCCCCTAAAAATATTTTCCTTGCAAACTTGGTTTGTCAAGCAGTCGAGAAACAGATTGATCTTCTATCAGACAAAGAAATTTTGGATTTCGGTGGAGGGACGGGCCTATTATCCTTACCTCTGGCCAAACAGGCCAAGTCTGTAACATTGGTGGATATTTCGGAGAAAATGCTGGAGCAAGCTCGCTTGAAAGCGGAACAGCAAGACATCAAGAATATCCAGTTTTTGGAGCAAGATTTACTGGAAAAAACCTTGGAGCAAGAGTTTGATCTCATTGTTGTTTGTCGGGTTCTTCACCATATGCCTGATGTGGATGCGGCTCTTTCACTGTTTCATCAACATTTGAAGGAAGATGGACAACTCCTCATTGCTGATTTTACCAAGACAGAAGCTAACCATCATGGATTTGAATTGCCTGAACTGGAAAACAAGCTAGCCCAGTTTGGTTTTTCATCTGTGTATAGTCAGATCCTCTATAGCGCTGAAGACCTGTTTCAAGGAAATTACTCAGAACTCTTTTTAACAGTAGCCCAAAAATCACTCGCCTAGTCAGGGAGTGATTTTTCTATAAGGATGGAAAAAAGAAGGGAAATTTGATAAGATAGGAATATGGATTTTGAAAAAATTGAACAAGCTTATACGTATTTACTAGAGAATGTCCAAGTCATTCAAAGTGATTTGGCGACCAACTTTTATGACGCCCTGGTGGAGCAAAACAGCATCTATTTGGATGGTGAGACTGAATTAGAGCAGGTCAAGGAGAACAATCAGGCCCTTAAGCGTTTAGCACTACGCAGAGAAGAATGGCTCAAGACCTACCAGTTTCTCTTGATGAAGGCTGGGCAAACAGAACCCCTACAGGCTAATCACCAGTTTACACCAGATGCTATTGCCTTACTTTTGGTGTTTATTGTGGAAGAGTTGTTTACAGAGAAGGAAATCACTATCCTCGAAATGGGTTCTGGGATGGGAATTCTAGGCGCTACTTTCTTGACCTCGCTTGATAAAAAGGTGGATTACTTGGGAATGGAAGTGGATGATTTGCTGATTGATTTGGCAGCAAGCATGGCAGATGTAATTGGTTTGCAGGCTGGCTTTGTCCAAGGAGATGCTGTTCGTCCACAAATGCTCAAAGAAAGCGACGTGGTCATCAGCGACTTACCTGTCGGCTATTATCCTGATGATGCCGTTGCGTCGCGCCATCAAGTTGCTTCTAGTCAAGAAAATACCTATGCCCATCACTTGCTCATGGAACAAGGGCTTAAGTACCTCAAATCAGATGGCTACGCTATTTTTCTAGCTCCGAGTGATTTGTTGACCAGTCCTCAAAGTGACTTGTTGAAAGGTTGGTTGAAAGAGGAGGCAAGTCTGACTGCCATGATTAGTTTGCCTGAAAATCTCTTTGCCAATGCCAAACAATCTAAGACCATTTTTATCCTACAGAAGAAAAGTGAAACAGCAGTAGATCCTTTTGTTTATCCGCTTGCTAGCTTACAAGATGCAAGTGTTTTAATGAAATTTAAAGAAAATTTTCAAAAATGGACTCAAGGTACTGAAATATAAAATAGATTTTGTTATAATAGATGAAAACGCTTAAAAAGGGGTATCATGTTATGACAAAAACAATTGCAATCAATGCAGGAAGTTCAAGTTTGAAATGGCAATTATACTTAATGCCAGAAGAAAAAGTATTGGCGAAAGGTTTGATTGAACGTATCGGTTTGAAAGATTCAATTTCAACTGTAAAATTTGACGGCCGTTCTGAACAACAAATTTTGGATATCGAAAATCATACACAAGCCGTTAAAATTTTATTGGATGACTTGATTCGTTTCGATATTATCAAGGCTTATGACGAGATTACAGGTGTTGGACACCGTGTTGTTGCAGGTGGAGAATATTTCAAAGAATCAACAGTTGTTGAGGGAGATGTTTTAGAAAAAGTTGAAGAGTTGAGTTTGTTGGCTCCTCTCCACAATCCAGCCAATGCAGCAGGTGTTCGTGCCTTCAAGGAATTGCTGCCAGACATTACCAGTGTAGTTGTTTTTGATACTTCATTCCACACAACTATGCCAGAGAAAGCTTATCGCTACCCTCTACCAACAAAATATTACACAGAAAACAAGGTGCGTAAATATGGTGCCCACGGTACAAGTCACCAGTTTGTAGCAGGAGAAGCAGCAAAACTCTTGGGCCGTCCATTAGAGGACTTGAAATTGATTACTTGCCACATCGGTAATGGTGCTTCTATTACAGCTGTTAAGGGTGGTCAATCTGTCGATACTTCAATGGGATTCACTCCACTTGGTGGTGTGATGATGGGAACTCGTACAGGGGATATTGACCCAGCTATCATTCCTTACTTAATGCAATATACAGAGGACTTTAATACTCCTGAAGACATTAGTCATGTCCTTAATCGTGAATCAGGACTAATGGGTGTTTCAGGCAAGTCTAGTGATATGCGTGATGTGATTGCTGCTATGGAAGAAGGGGACCACGATGCCACTTTGGCTTATGAAATGTATGTTGACCGTATCCAAAAACATATCGGTCAATACCTTGCAGTCTTAAATGGAGCAGATGCTATTATCTTCACAGCAGGTATTGGTGAAAATGCTGCAAATGTGCGTGAAGATGTTATCTCAGGTATCTCTTGGTTTGGTTGTGATGTTGACCCAGAAAAGAACGTCTTTGGTGTGACAGGAGACATCTCAACAGAGGCAGCGAAGATCCGTGTATTGGTTATTCCAACAGATGAAGAGCTAGTTATTGCCCGTGACGTTGAACGCTTGAAAAAATAAGTAAAACTAGTAAAAATATTCCGTACAAGGAGTTGGGAAAGAGATTTTTCCAACTTCTTTTTATGGTGAAATTGTCCAAAACCTTGCTATGATTGGCTTTTTTGAAAAATATGGTATAATAGTAGTAATTTAATAGATGGAGTTGAGTTTTGAAGAAAAACTTTCGTGTAAAAAGAGAGAAAGATTTTAAGGCGATTTTCAAGGAGGGGACAAGTTTTGCCAATCGCAAGTTTGTTGTCTACCAACTAGAAAATCAGAAAAACCATTTTCGAGTAGGTCTATCAGTTAGCAAAAAACTGGGGAATGCCGTCATTAGAAATCAAATTAAGCGACGGATTCGGCATATTATCCAGAATGCAAAAGGGAGTCTGGTAGAAGATGTCGACTTTGTTGTCATTGCTCGAAAAGGAGTCGAAACCTTGGAATACGCAGAGATGGAGAAAAATCTACTCCACGTATTAAAATTATCAAAGATTTACCAGGAAGGAAATGGGAGTGAAAAAGAAACTACAGTTGACTAGTTTGCTAGGACTGTCTCTATTGATCATGACAGCCTGTGCGACTAATGGGACAACTAGCGATATTACAGCCAATTCGGCTGATTTTTGGAGTAAATTTGTTTACTTCTTTGCGGAAATTATTCGCTTTTTATCGTTTGATATCAGCATCGGAGTGGGGATTATTCTCTTTACGGTCTTGATTCGTACAGTTCTCTTGCCAGTCTTTCAAGTGCAAATGGTGGCTTCTAGAAAAATGCAGGAAGCTCAACCACGTATTAAGGCGCTTCGAGAACAATATCCGGGTCGAGATATGGAAAGCAGAACCAAGCTAGAGCAAGAAATGCGTAAAGTCTTTAAAGAAATGGGTGTCAGACAGTCAGATTCTCTTTGGCCAATTTTGATTCAGATGCCGGTTATCTTGGCCTTGTTCCAAGCTCTATCAAGAGTTGACTTTTTAAAGACAGGTCATTTCTTATGGATTAACCTTGGTGGTGTGGATACAACCCTTGTTCTTCCGATTTTAGCAGCTGTATTTACCTTTTTAAGTACTTGGCTGTCTAATAAAGCCTTGTCTGAGCGTAATGGCGCTACGACTACGATGATGTATGGTATTCCAGTCTTAATCTTTATCTTTGGGGTTTATGCTCCGAGCGGAGTCGCTCTCTACTGGGCAGTGTCCAATGCTTATCAAGTCTTGCAAACCTATTTCTTGAACAATCCATTCAAGATTATTGCAGAGCGCGAGGCGGTAGTTCAGGCACAAAAAGATTTGGAAAATAGAAAAAGAAAAGCCAAGAAAAAGGCTCAGAAAATGAAATAATAAGGAGGAATCTGGTAATGGTAGTATTTACGGGTTCAACTGTTGAAGAAGCAATCCAGAAAGGATTGGAAGAATTAAATATTCCAAGGATGAAGGCTCATATCAAAGTCATTTCTCGCGAGAAAAAAGGATTTCTTGGTTTATTTGGTAAAAAACCAGCTCAAGTTGACATTGAAGCTATTAGTGAAACAACTGTCATTAAAGCAAATCAACAAGCTGTTAAGGGTGTTCCTAAAGAAATCAATGAACAAAATGAACCGGTCAAAACGGTCAGTGAAGCAACCGTTGATTTGGGGCATGTTGTAGAAGCAATTAAAAAGATTGAAGAAGAAGGCCAAGGGGTTTCTGATGAAGTCAAGGCTGAAATCTTGAAAAATGAAAAACATGCTAGCACCATCTTAGAAGAAACTGGGCACATTGAGATTTTAAATGAATTACAGCTTGAAGAAGCTGGCCTCGAAGAAGCAGAAACTCCTATTGTTGAGAGCCAAGCTGAACAAACTGAAAGTCAAGAATTAGAAGATTTGGGCTTAAAGGTGGAACCGAGCTTTGATATTGAACAAGTAGCTACGGAAGTAACGACTTATGTTCAAACGATTATTGATGATATGGACGTTGAGGCGACGATTTCAAATGACTATAACCGTCGTAGCATCAATCTACAGATTGACACCAACGAGCCAGGTCGTATTATTGGTTACCATGGCAAAGTCTTGAAGGCCTTGCAACTATTGGCTCAAAATTATCTTTACAACCGCTATTCAAGAACCTTCTACATTACTATTAATGTCAATGATTATGTTGAACACCGTGCAGAAGTCTTGCAGACCTATGCGCAAAAATTGGCGGCTCGTGTTTTAGAAGAAGGACGTAGTCATCAAACAGATCCTATGTCAAATAGTGAACGCAAGATTATTCATCGTATTATTTCACGTATGGATGGCGTGACTAGTTACTCTGAGGGTGATGAGCCAAATCGTTATGTTGTCGTAGATACAGAATAAGTAAAATCAGGGTTATCCTGATTTTTTGCTAGCTGGAGGAGATTAAACTAATGTTGAATAAGATAAGAGATTATTTAGACTTTGCTGGTTTGCAGTACCGTAATCCTGATAAGGCGGGAGCAGAGCGAGAGAAGATGCTGGCATTCCGCCACAAAGGTCAAGAGGCCAGAAAGGCTTTTACAGAGCTAGCCAAAGCCTTTCAAGCAAGCCATCCAAAATGGCAACTCCAACAGACTAGCCAGTGGATGAACCAAGCGCAGCGCTTGCGACCGCACTTCTGGGTTTATCTACAGCGTGAGGGGAAAGTGACAGAACCTATGTTGGCTCTTCGTTTGTATGGAGTACCCTCTGATTTTGGTGTTTCCTTAGAAGTCAGTTTCATCGAGCGCAAGAAAGATGAGCAAACTCTAGGCAAGCAGGCCAAAGTTTTAGAAATTCCAACCGTTGAAGGGATTTATTATCTAGTCTACTCTGATGGCCAAAGTCAACGGTGGGAGGCGAACGAAGAAAATCGTCAGATCTTAGTCGAGAAGGTAGGCAGTCAAGAAATCCGAAAAGTGTTAGTTAAAGCAGATGTTTCTTTTATTGAAAATCAATCATTAGAAGTGATTTTAGAAAAATTAGAAGATGCTTATGAACGCTTACTTCCCTACTATCAGGCGACTAGAGGATAGCAAATAGAATACTTATTTACATCGAATTGTTTAATTGCTATTCTATGTATTTTTTCATATAATAGTAAAATAGAATGTGTGATTCACTAATCACCTCAAATAGAAAGGAAATTCTATGTCAAATCTATCTGTTAATGCAATTCGTTTCCTAGGTATTGACGCCATTAATAAAGCCAACTCAGGTCACCCAGGTGTGGTTATGGGAGCGGCTCCGATGGCTTACAGCCTCTTTACAAAACAACTTCGTATCAATCCAGCTCAACCAAACTGGATTAACCGCGACCGTTTTATTCTTTCAGCTGGTCATGGTTCAATGCTTCTTTATGCCCTTCTTCACCTTTCTGGTTTTGAAGATGTCAGCATGGATGAGATCAAGAGCTTCCGTCAATGGGGTTCAAAAACACCAGGTCACCCAGAATTTGGCCATACAGCAGGGATTGATGCTACGACAGGTCCTCTAGGACAAGGGATTTCAACTGCCACTGGTTTTGCCCAGGCAGAACGTTTCTTGGCAGCCAAATATAACCGCGAAGGCTACAATATCTTTGACCACTATACTTACGTTATCTGTGGAGACGGAGACTTGATGGAAGGTGTCTCAAGTGAGGCGGCTTCATACGCAGGTTTGCAAAAACTAGACAAGTTGGTTGTTCTTTATGATTCAAATGACATTAACTTGGATGGTGAGACAAAGGATTCCTTTACAGAAAGTGTTCGTGACCGTTATAATGCCTATGGTTGGCATACTGCCTTGGTTGAAGATGGAACAGACTTGGAAGCTATCCATGCTGCTATCGAAACAGCTAAAGCTTCAGGTAAGCCATCTTTGATTGAAGTGAAGACTGTAATTGGATATGGTTCTCCAAATAAACAAGGAACTAATGCCGTACACGGTGCCCCTCTTGGAGCAGATGAAACTGCAGCAACTCGCCAAGCGCTTGGTTGGGACTACGAACCATTTGAAATCCCAGAACAAGTATATGCTGATTTCAAAGAACATGTTGCAAACCGTGGTGCATCAGCTTATCAAACTTGGACAAAGCTAGTTGCTGATTATAAAGAAGCTCACCCAGAATTGGCTGCAGAAGTAGAAGCCATCATCGACGGACGTGATCCAGTTGAAGTGACTCCAGGAGACTTCCCAGCATTAGAAAATGGTTTCTCTCAAGCAACTCGTAACTCGAGTCAGGATGCCTTAAACGTTGTAGCGGCTAAGTTGCCAACCTTCTTAGGAGGTTCAGCTGACCTTGCTCACTCAAACATGACTTATATCAAGACTGATGGACTTCAAGACGATGCCAATCGCTTGAACCGTAACATTCAGTTTGGTGTTCGTGAATTTGCAATGGGAACGATTTTGAACGGGATGGCTCTTCATGGTGGTCTTCGTGTATACGGTGGAACTTTCTTCGTCTTCTCAGACTATGTGAAGGCAGCTGTTCGCTTGTCAGCCTTACAAGGACTTCCTGTGACTTATGTCTTTACCCACGATTCAATCGCGGTTGGGGAAGATGGCCCAACGCACGAGCCAGTTGAACACTTAGCAGGTCTTCGTGCTATGCCAAATCTAAATGTTTTCCGTCCAGCAGATGCGCGTGAAACGCAAGCAGCTTGGTACCTTGCAGTGACAAGTAAGAAAACACCAACTGCCCTTGTCTTGACACGTCAAAACTTGACTGTTGAAGAAGGGACGGACTTTGATAAGGTTGCTAAAGGTGCCTATGTTGTTTATGAAAATGCGGCAGACTTTGATACAATCTTGATTGCAACAGGTTCAGAGGTTAACCTAGCTGTCTCAGCTGCTAAAGAATTGGCTAGTCAAGGAGCAAAAATCCGTGTAGTCAGCATGCCATCTACAGATGTCTTTGATAAACAAGATGCAGCATACAAGGAAGAAATTCTTCCAAATGCAGTTCGCCGTCGTGTTGCAGTCGAAATGGGTGCAACTCAAAACTGGTACAAATATGTTGGACTAGATGGTGCTGTTCTTGGTATTGATACCTTTGGAGCCTCTGCCCCAGCACCAAAAGTATTGGCAGAATATGGCTTTACTGTCGAAAATCTTGTAAAAGTCGTTCAAAATTTGAAATAATCCTAAAAATCAGGGCGCAAGCTCTGGTTTTTCTTGTTAGAAAAGCAAGGTACAATCTTGTAAAAGTAGCTGAAATTTGATATAGTAGTCCTATGTAAAAGACAAAGGAGAAGAAAATGAATCCAAATTATACATTTTTAATTATGCTTATAGCGATGTTTGCCTTGATGTTCTTTATGCAACGCTCTCAAAAGAAACAAGCACAAAAACGTATGGAAAGCTTAAATAAACTGCAAAAAGGCTATGAAGTGATTACAATCGGTGGACTTTACGGAACAGTTGATGAAGTAGATACGGAGAAGAGAACGATTGTTCTTGATGTAGATGGAGTTTACTTGACTTTTGAACTAGCTGCTATCAAGACAGTACTACCGCTGAAAGAAACAGCTTCACTTGAAGGTGCAATTGAAAAATAAGACGGGATTACTAACTCCCGTTTTTCTATAAAAGAAAGGAAATGGGATGAAAAAACTAGTCTTTGTCTGTCTGGGGAATATTTGCCGTAGTCCTATGGCCGAGTTTGTTATGAAATCAATGACAGATAATTATGAAATCCAAAGTCGAGCGACTTCTTCTTGGGAACATGGCAATCCGATTCATAGGGGAACTCAAGGGATTTTTCAACAGTATGAGATTCCTTACGACAAAACCAAAACATCGCTTCAGATTAGTAAGGAAGATTTTGAAGCCTTTGATTATATTATCGGAATGGATGCTTCAAATGTTTCTGACTTACATCAGATGTGTCCAGTAGACTGTCAAGATAAGATTTACTCATTTGCATCTGAAAGCGTTCCAGATCCTTGGTATACAGGAGATTTTGAGGAAACCTATCAGCGTGTTCAAGAGGGTTGTCAAGCATGGTTAGAACGTTTAGAGAAGGAGAGTGAAGATGGAAAATCTTAAGAATTTTTACGAAAAGTATCGTGTCTATCTGACTCGTCCACGTTTAGAGCTTTTGGCAGTAGTTACCATTGTCTTTTGTGCTGTGCTCGTCTTTTTTCTAAATATTCCCGGGAAAGGTGTTCTAAAGCTTGATAATGGAACGATTGTTTACGACGGCAGTCTTGTGCGTGGTAAAATGAATGGACAAGGTACCATTACTTTCCAAAATGGAGACCAATATACAGGTGGTTTCAACAATGGAGCATTTAACGGAAAAGGCACCTTTCAATCTAAAGAAGGCTGGACCTACGAAGGTGATTTTGTAAATGGTCAGGCTGAAGGAAAAGGAAAACTAACAACAGAACAAGAAGTCGTTTATGAAGGGACTTTTAAACAAGGCGTTTTTCAACAAAAATAAAGCCTCCTTATCAAAGGAGGTATTGTTAGCATCTAAAAGTAAGCGCTTACTAGAAAATCTATCTCTTTCCAAGCTCCTCTTCCAATAAAGCTTGTGAAATAAAAAATATTGGAAATTAATTTCACAAACTCTAAAGAAAAAACTTGATAAGTAAAGAAAATGAGAAAAATTTCACAAATAGTAAAAAATTCTTTGTGAAATGTTTATGAAACTGTTTACAAAGTTGAAATAATGCGTTATAATAAACTTGTGAAAAAATTAACAAAGGGTATCGATCCTTGAAAGCTATGGAGGAAAATATGGCTGATAAAAAAACTGTGACACCAGAAGAAAAGAAACTCGCTGCTGAAAAGCATGTCGATGGCTTGGTGCAAAAAGCTTTAGTTGCTCTTGAGGAAATGCGTAAACTCGACCAAGAGCAGGTTGACTACATCGTAGCTAAAGCGTCAGTGGCAGCTTTGGATGCCCACGGAGAATTGGCTCTACATGCCTTTGAAGAAACAGGACGTGGTGTATTTGAAGACAAAGCAACTAAGAACTTGTTTGCTTGTGAACACGTAGTAAACAACATGCGCCACACTAAGACAGTTGGCGTTATCGAAGAAGACGATGTAACAGGTTTGACTCTTATTGCTGAACCAGTTGGTGTTGTCTGTGGTATCACTCCAACAACAAACCCAACATCAACAGCAATCTTCAAATCATTGATTTCATTGAAGACACGTAATCCAATCGTTTTTGCCTTCCACCCATCAGCTCAAGAATCATCAGCTCACGCAGCTCAAATCGTTCGTGATGCTGCGATTAAAGCAGGAGCTCCTGAAAACTGCGTACAGTGGATCACTGAACCATCTATGGAAGCAACTAGTGCCCTTATGAACCACGAAGGTGTTGCGACAATCCTTGCAACAGGTGGTAATGCCATGGTTAAAGCCGCATACTCATGTGGTAAACCAGCTCTTGGGGTAGGTGCCGGAAACGTTCCAGCTTATGTTGAAAAATCAGCAAACATCCGTCAAGCAGCACACGATATCGTTATGTCTAAATCATTTGATAACGGTATGGTTTGTGCCTCAGAGCAAGCGGTTATCATTGACAAAGAAATTTACGATGAATTTGTAGCAGAGTTCAAATCTTACCACACTTACTTTGTAAACAAAAAAGAAAAAGCTCTTCTTGAAGAATTCTGCTTCGGCGTGAAAGCAAATAGCAAAAACTGTGCTGGTGCGAAATTGAACGCTGACATCGTTGGTAAACCAGCAACTTGGATTGCAGAGCAAGCAGGATTTACAGTTCCAGAAGGAACAAATATTCTTGCTGCAGAATGTAAAGAAGTTGGTGAAA
This sequence comes from Streptococcus pseudopneumoniae, assembly GCF_001072665.1. Classification (GTDB taxonomy): domain Bacteria; phylum Bacillota; class Bacilli; order Lactobacillales; family Streptococcaceae; genus Streptococcus; species Streptococcus pseudopneumoniae_S. The sequence continues at coordinate 12,360 of NZ_JVJI01000073.1, forward strand.
GCGAGCCTTTGACCCGTGAAAAATTATCACCAGTTATCGCAGTTTTGAAATCTGAAAGCCGTGAAGATGGTATTGCCAAAGCTCGTCAAATGGTTGAATTTAACGGTCTTGGACACTCAGCAGCTATCCACACAGCTGACGAAGAATTAACTAAAGAATTTGGTAAAGCTGTTAAAGCTATTCGTGTTATCTGTAACTCACCTTCTACTTTCGGTGGTATCGGGGATGTTTACAATGCCTTCTTGCCATCATTGACACTCGGATGTGGTTCTTACGGACGCAACTCAGTTGGGGATAACGTTAGTGCCATTAACCTCTTGAATATCAAAAAAGTCGGAAGACGGAGAAATAACATGCAATGGATGAAACTTCCTTCAAAAACATACTTTGAACGTGATTCAATTCAATACCTTCAAAAATGTCGTGACGTTGAACGTGTCATGATCGTTACTGACCATGCCATGGTAGAGCTTGGTTTCCTTGATCGTATCATCGAGCAACTTGATCTTCGTCGCAATAAGGTTGTTTACCAAATCTTTGCTGATGTAGAACCAGATCCAGATATCACAACTGTAAACCGTGGTACTGAGATTATGCGTGCCTTCAAACCAGATACAATCATTGCTCTTGGTGGTGGATCTCCAATGGATGCTGCTAAAGTAATGTGGCTCTTCTACGAACAACCAGAAGTGGACTTCCGTGACCTTGTTCAAAAATTCATGGATATCCGTAAACGTGCCTTCAAATTCCCATTACTTGGTAAGAAGACTAAATTCATCGCAATCCCAACAACATCTGGTACAGGATCTGAAGTAACACCATTTGCCGTTATCTCTGATAAAGCAAACAACCGCAAATACCCAATCGCTGACTACTCATTGACACCAACTGTGGCAATCGTAGACCCTGCTTTGGTATTGACAGTTCCTGGATTTGTTGCTGCGGACACTGGTATGGACGTATTGACCCATGCGACTGAAGCTTACGTATCACAAATGGCTAGCGACTACACTGACGGTCTTGCACTTCAAGCCATCAAACTTGTATTCGAAAACCTTGAAAGCTCAGTTAAGAATGCAGACTTCCACTCACGTGAGAAAATGCATAACGCTTCAACAATCGCTGGTATGGCCTTTGCCAATGCCTTCCTAGGTATTTCTCACTCAATGGCCCATAAGATTGGTGCGCAATTCCACACAATCCACGGTCGTACAAATGCAATCTTGCTTCCATACGTTATCCGTTACAACGGTACTCGCCCAGCTAAGACAGCTACATGGCCTAAGTACAACTACTACCGTGCAGACGAGAAATATCAAGATATCGCTCGTATGCTTGGACTTCCAGCTTCTACACCAGAAGAAGGGGTTGAATCTTTTGCAAAAGCTGTTTACGAACTCGGTGAGCGCGTAGGTATCCAAATGAACTTCAAAGCACAAGGTGTTGACGAAAAAGAATGGAAAGAACATTCACGTGAATTGGCCTTCCTTGCTTATGAAGACCAATGTTCACCTGCAAACCCACGTCTTCCAATGGTTGACCATATGCAAGAAATCATCGAAGATTCTTACTATGGTTACAAAGAAAGACCAGGACGCCGTAAATAATTGTTATCAGCCTAGAGGCAGGAATTCCCTGTCTCTTTTCTTGTGGAATTGGAGTGTTGAAAATAATTTTTAGCTTTTCTATTTTTTACTTTTCATTTGAAAAGGAAAGTGGGAAATGACTAGGTAGACAAAGAAAGACAGCAGTATAGGCTTTTGAAGGAGAAAGAAAAATAAGTGGGGTATAGACAAAAAACAACGCCCGTACTTGCAATTCAACTCAAATAGTTATATAATAGGTTTGTTGAAAGGTGATTTGTAGTGATTCAAGTTACTCTTTTCACAATAAAAATTTCATGATTTTCATAAGGAGGAAATCACTAATGGTAGTTAAAGTTGGTATTAACGGTTTCGGACGTATCGGTCGTCTTGCTTTCCGTCGTATCCAAAACGTAGAAGGTGTTGAAGTTACTCGTATCAACGACCTTACAGATCCAGTTATGCTTGCACACTTGTTGAAATACGACACAACTCAAGGTCGTTTCGACGGTACTGTTGAAGTTAAAGAAGGTGGATTTGAAGTTAACGGTAAATTCATCAAAGTTTCTGCTGAACGTGATCCAGAACAAATCGACTGGGCTAACGACGGTGTAGAAATCGTTCTTGAAGCTACTGGTTTCTTTGCTAAGAAAGCAGCTGCTGAAAAACACTTGCACGCTGGTGGAGCTAAAAAAGTTGTTATCACTGCTCCTGGTGGAAACGACGTTAAAACAGTTGTATTCAACACTAACCACGACGTTCTTGACGGTACTGAAACAGTTATCTCAGGTGCTTCATGTACTACAAACTGCTTGGCTCCAATGGCTAAAGCTCTTCAAGACAACTTTGGTGTTGTTGAAGGATTGATGACTACTATCCACGCTTACACTGGTGACCAAATGATTCTTGACGGACCACACCGTGGTGGTGACCTTCGCCGTGCTCGCGCTGGTGCTGTAAACATCGTTCCTAACTCAACTGGTGCTGCAAAAGCTATCGGTCTTGTAATCCCAGAATTGAACGGTAAATTGGACGGAGCTGCTCAACGTGTTCCTGTTCCAGCAGGTTCTGTAACTGAGTTGGTAGCAGTTCTTGAAAAGAACGTTACTGTTGACGAAGTGAACGCAGCTATGAAAGCAGCTTCAAACGAATCATACGGATACACTGAAGATCCAATCGTATCTTCAGATATCCTAGGTATGTCTTACGGTTCATTGTTTGACGCAACTCAAACTAAAGTTCTTGACGTTGACGGTAAACAATTGGTTAAAGTTGTATCATGGTACGACAACGAAATGTCATACACTGCACAACTTGTTCGTACTCTTGAATACTTCGCAAAAATCGCTAAATAATTCATGAGTCGATAAAAAGCAAGGCCTCTGGTCTTGCTTTTTAAATATTTAAAAATGGATGACGCTATCATCCATTCTTTTTTAACTCTTTTTCAAAAGTATCTGATAGGGTAGTGAAGCTTAATTTCTCTAGAGTAAGCGGATGGGTAAAGGACAGTCGAAAGGCGTGGAGCATAAGCCGACTTGTTTTTGATTTACTATTATAGAGAGGGTCGCCTAAAATAGGGAAGTTATGATGCGAAAGGTGCACACGAATTTGATGGGTTCGCCCTGTCTTTAGTTTGCAACGAACCAAGGAAGTTTTGTTTGGGAATTGCTTTAATCTGCTTACATGTGTTTCAGCATATTGTCCATTTTTTGTATCAACTATTCGCTTTCTGCGATCATGGCGATCACGTCCAATTTTGTCTTTGAAAACAAGTTCTTTGCTGTTGATATGTCCGTCGACCTGTGCCCAATATTCCCTAGAAATCTCTTTTTTCTCCAGTAAGCGATTGAGAATAGGCAGGATAAAAGGATTTTTGGCAAAGAGAACCAAACCACTGGTTTCCATGTCCAGACGATGAACGACATAGCAGGTTTGGCCAACATAGGCACTGACATGGTTAAGAAGGGCGATTTCGTTTGGCTGATTACCATGCGTTTTCATCCCCTCTGGTTTGTTGACAATAATCAAGTGTTGATCTTGATAAACCTCTTGAACGAGGTTAGGATTGCCCCAAGGGATTTCTTTTTCGGGATAATCTTCCTTGTCAAACGTTAACTGGCAAATATCTCCAGGATTTACCATCTCGTTCCAGCGAACTTCTCGCTGATTAATTAAAATATGTTTCTTGATTCTCAAAAAATGCCGGATTTTTCTAGGAATGAGGAGTTGTTCCTCAAGTAATTGCTTTACCGTCATTTGAGGTAGAGAGTCTGGTAATGTAAATGTGAATTGCATACAGATATTGTAACAAAAAAAGCCCTATTTTGATAGGAAATAGCTAAATTCTTGTCTTCCTATGATGAAGATGATAAAATAAACGCATGAAATTAGATAAATTATTCGAGAAATTTCTTTCTCTTTTTAAAAAAGAAACAAGTGAATCAGAGGATTCTGGGTCTACTAGCTTGCGTCGTTCTCGCAGTGATAGAAAAAAATTAGCCCAAGTGGGTTCAATTCGAAAATTCTGGCGTCGCTATCATCTAACAAAGATTGTCCTTATACTAGGTTTGAGTGCAGGCTTGCTAGTTGGAACCTATTTGTTTGCTGTAGCCAAGTCAACCAATGTCAATGATTTGCAAAATGCCTTGAAAACTCGAACTCTTATTTTTGACCGTGAAGAAAAGGAGGCTGGTGCCTTATCTGGTCAAAAAGGAACCTATGTTGAACTGACTGATATCAGTAAAAATTTGCAGAATGCCGTTATTGCGACAGAAGACCGTTCTTTCTATAAAAATGACGGGATTAACTATGGTCGTTTCTTCTTGGCTATTGTCACTGCTGGTCGTTCAGGTGGTGGTTCTACTATTACCCAACAGCTGGCTAAAAATGCCTATCTGTCGCAGGATCAAACTGTTGAGAGAAAAGCGAAAGAATTTTTCCTTGCTTTAGAATTAACAAAAAAATATAGTAAGGATCAAATTCTAACCATGTACCTTAACAACGCTTATTTTGGAAATGGTGTGTGGGGTGTAGAAGATGCGAGTAAGAAATATTTTGGAGTTTCTGCGTCAGAAGTGAGTTTGGATCAAGCTGCGACTCTGGCAGGAATGCTAAAGGGGCCGGAACTGTATAATCCTTTGAATTCTGTAGAAGATTCTACCAATCGTCGCGATACTGTTTTGCAGAATATGCTTGCAGCGGGTTACATTGATAAAAACCAAGAAACCGAAGCTGCAGAAGTTGATATGACTTCGCAATTGCACGATAAGTATGAAGGAAAAATCTCAGATTATCGCTATCCTTCTTACTTTGATGCGGTGGTTAATGAAGCTGTTTCCAAGTATAATCTAACAGAGGAAGAAATTGTCAATAATGGCTACCGCATTTATACAGAGCTGGACCAAAACTATCAAGCAAATATGCAGGTTGTCTATGAAAATACATCGCTATTTCCGAGGGCAGAGGATGGAACATTTGCTCAATCAGGAAGTGTGGCTCTCGAACCGAAAACAGGTGGAGTTCGTGGAGTTGTCGGTCAGGTTGCTGGCAATGATAAAACTGGATTCCGGAATTTCAACTATGCAACTCAATCAAAACGTAGCCCTGGTTCTACAATTAAGCCTTTAGTTGTTTATACGCCTGCAGTTGAAGCTGGCTGGGCTTTGAATAAGCAGTTGGATAACCATACTATGCAGTATGACAGCTATAAGGTTGATAACTATGCCGGGATCAAAACGAGTCGAGAAGTTCCTATGTATCAAGCCTTGGCAGAATCGCTTAATCTGCCTGCTGTTGCCACTGTTAATGATTTGGGCGTTGATAAGGCTTTTGAGGCAGGCGAAAAATTCGGACTCAACATGGAAAAGGTCGACCGTGTTCTTGGCGTCGCCTTGGGAAGCGGTGTTGAAACCAACCCTCTGCAAATGGCTCAAGCATATGCTGCCTTTGCAAATGAAGGTTTAATGCCGGAAGCTCATTTTATTAGTAGAATTGAAAATGCTAGTGGTCAGGTCATTGCGAGCCATAAAAATTCACAAAAACGGGTGATTGATAAGTCTGTAGCTGATAAGATGACCAGTATGATGTTGGGGACATTCACCAACGGTACCGGTATTAGTTCATCTCCTGCAGATTATGTCATGGCAGGAAAAACTGGAACAACTGAAGCTGTTTTCAATCCTGAATACACAAGTGACCAGTGGGTAATTGGTTATACTCCGGATGTAGTGATTAGTCACTGGCTTGGTTTCCCTACCACTGATGAAAATCACTATCTAGCAGGATCTACTTCAAACGGTGCAGCCCATGTCTTTAGAAACATTGCCAATACCATTTTACCTTATACGCCAGGAAGTACCTTTACAGTTGAAAATGCGTATAAGCAAAATGGAATTGCACCAGCCAATACAAGAAATCAAGTACAGAGTAATGAAGAAAATCAGGCGGATAATAGCCTTTCTGATATTAGAAGTCGTGCACAAAATCTGGTAGATGAGGCTAGCCGTGCTATCTCGGATGCTAAAATTAAGGAAAAGGCTCAAACGATATGGGATTCGGTAGTCAATCTATTTCGTTAAGATGCTTGTCAAAGCCTAGCTTTCTTGTTATAATAGATAAGATGGAGGCGTTATGGCACTAAAAAAAGCAAGCCTAGCTTGTGCGGTTTGTGGTTCGAGAAACTATTCAATCAAGATCAGCGGAAACCCCAAGCCAACACGACTAGAAGTAAATAAATTTTGTAAACATTGTGGTAAGTACACTACACACAGAGAAACGAGATAGGAGAGAGCGATGCGTTTTATTGGAGATATTTTTAGACTTCTTAAAGACACAACATGGCCAACTCGCAAGGAAAGCTGGAGAGATTTTCGTTCTATCATGGAATACACTGCTTTCTTTGTTGTGATTATTTATATTTTTGACAAGTTGATTGTTTCAGGTTTGATTCGATTTATTAACATTTTTTAGAAGACCTGTGGAGTTATTCACGCTAGAAATCTTCTATTATGAAAGGAAGTATCATGGATAGTTTTGACAAAGGGTGGTTTGTTTTACAAACTTATTCTGGTTATGAAAATAAGGTAAAAGAAAATCTATTACAACGTGCACAAACCTACAATATGTTGGATAATATTTTACGTGTTGAAATTCCAACACAAACAGTGCAAGTTGAAAAAAATGGAAAGAGAAAAGAAGTAGAAGAAAATCGCTTTCCAGGTTATGTTCTTGTAGAAATGGTGATGACAGATGAAGCTTGGTTTGTTGTTCGAAACACACCAAACGTTACAGGATTCGTCGGATCTCACGGAAATAGATCAAAACCAACTCCATTATTGGAACAAGAAATCCGTGATATCTTGGTTTCTATGGGACAAACTGTACAAGAGTTTGATATCGATGTTGAAGTTGGTCAAACTGTACGTATCATTGATGGTGCTTTTGCAGACTATACTGGTAAGATTACAGAGATTGATAACAATAAAGTGAAGATGATTATCTCTATGTTTGGTAATGACACAGTTGCAGAAGTAAACCTAAACCAAATTGCAGAATTATAACCCAAAGAGAGGCATGTCCTCTCTTTTTTGTGCAGTTTAGACGGTGTAGGGAACAGAATGGGGGAAATGGGACAAAAGTGTTTCTGAATCTGTTAAACTGTATCTAGAAAGGGGGACGTTATGTTTAAAGAATTGTATAAAGAAGTCCAGGGAATTGTATATAAGAGTAGAAAAGAATATTACTTTCATTTATGGGAGTTATCGGATTGGGACCAAGAGGGAATGATTTGCTTACATGAACTGATCA
>NZ_JVJI01000074.1:0-294 GCF_001072665.1 Streptococcus pseudopneumoniae
TTTCTCTAATTCTTCTTTAGAAATATTATATTTTCTGAGATATTCTCTTATTTTTTCTTCATCATCAAGATATTGACCTGGTTGCCTTGGCTCTTCAAAAATCGCAAGCCCTTTTTTGAGCACTTTCTTTTGCATATTATAGTGTGCTGAATACCATAGGGTAATATCCGAATTAATCCTTTTTTCAAAACGTATCGTCATCCCTTTAATACCTTCTCCAAAATTAAAGCTAATACTTATGTCTTTATAACCTTCAGGATGAGTTTGATACTTCCCTGAAGGGGTGTATGCAAA
>NZ_JVJI01000075.1:0-294 GCF_001072665.1 Streptococcus pseudopneumoniae
TTTCTCTAATTCTTCTTTAGAAATATTATATTTTCTGAGATATTCTCTTATTTTTTCTTCATCCTCTAGATATTGACCTGGTTGCCTTGGTTCTTCAAAAATCGCAATCTCCTTTTGAAGGACTTTCTTTTTTATATTATAGTGAGCCGAATACCATAGGGTAATATCCGAATTAATCCTTTTTTCAAAAAGAATCGTCATTCCTTTAATACCTGAACCAAAGTTAAATCCAATACTTATGTCTTTATAACCTTCAGGATGAGTTTGATACTTCCCTGAAGGGGTGTATGCAAA
>NZ_JVJI01000076.1:0-6401 GCF_001072665.1 Streptococcus pseudopneumoniae
CAGCTTGGTAGAGTACTTGGTTTGGGACCAAGGTGTCGCAGGTTCGAATCCTGTCTTCCCGATTCATTACAGAGATATGTAAGCGTATCTTTTTTTGTTTAACTAGATATTATATACATTAAGAGAGAATCAGTTTGCTTCTCTCTTTTTTTATTGGCTCATTGTTAACTGTAGTGGGTTGAAGAAAAGCTAAGCTCGAGAAAGGCCACATTTTGTCCGTTCTTTTTGATATTTAGGGAGATAAAAATCCGTTTTTGAAGTTTACAAAGTTTCGGAAACCAAAGGCATTTCGTTTGATTAGTTTGATGAGATTATTAGTCGCGTCCAGTTTGGCATTTGAATAGGGGAATTGAAGGGTGTTGACGATTTTCTCTTTGTCCTTTAGAAATGTTTTAAAGACAGTCTGAAAAAGGGGATGAACCTCCTTTAGATTGTCCTCAATGAGCCCGAAAAATTTATCCGGTTCCTTATTCTGAAAGTGAAAAGGCAAGAGTCATAGAAATGATAGTGGTGTTTCAAGTCTTCTGAATAGCTCAAAAGCTTGTCTAGAATTTCTTTATTAGTTTGGGCACGCACACAACTCATAGCACGGCTCATGTGTTGGACAATAATATGGAAACGATCCAACACGATTTTAGCGTTTGGGAGTGAAACAGTCTGGGAGACTGTTTCAGCCTGAGCCTAGAAATTCGAAAGCGAAGCTGTTTAACCAAGTCATTATAAGGACTAAACAGATCCATAGTAATAATTTTTACCTGACAGCGAACAGCTCTATGGTAGCGAAGAAAGTTATTTCGGATGATAGTTTGTGTTCTACCCTCAAGAACAGCTATGATACTGAGATTATCAAAATCTTGCTCAATGAACCTCATCTTCATCTACCGATTGAAACAGTCACTCACCTGACTGTTTTAACGTCCAAGGGCATAATTTCAGGCAAATGGCTAAAGTTACACTCAAAGTGAAAGTCATTGAGCTTACGAATGACAGTTGAAGTTGAAATGGCTAGCTGATGTGAAATATCGGTCATAGAAGTCTTTTCAATCAGCTTTTGAGTAATCTTTTGGTTGATGATACGAGGGATTTGGTGATTCCTCTTGACGATAGAAGTCTCAGCCACTATCGTTTTTGAACAGTGATAGCACTTGAATCGACGCTTGCTAAGCAGAATTCTAGCAGTCATACCAGTCGTTTCAAGGTAAGGAATCTTAGACAGTTTTTGAAAGTCATATTTCTTCATTTGACTTCCCACAATGAGGACAAGATGGGGCATCGTATTCCAGTTTAGAGATGATTTACTTGTGGGTATTCCTATTGATAACAGCTAAATTCCCAAACTAAGTTACACCGCTAGTAAAAGTGGAAGTTACTTTGAGAAGTTACCCTTATTGATAGCATCCATAATTTGGATATTAGGATCTTTAATATCGAGTAGTTTTGTGATAAAGTGTAGTTGTTCCATATGATTCTTTCTAATGAGTTGTTTGGTAACTTTTCATTATAGATCTTATGGGACTTTTCTATTGCCACTTTTTTCTTTTTTCCTTTCGTGTTACAATAAAGGTATGAATCAGTATCAGAAAAAGATTGTTAAAGGAACAATTTATTCGCTCCTATCCGGCTTAATCTGGGGAATCTGTGGAATTTTAGGAGAATATTTCTTTACTTATTATCAAGTGTCCTCTGGCTGGATTACCTCTATGCGTTTGACACTGGCAGGGAGTCTTGTGCTCATTTGGTCTGCAGTGCAATTAAAATCGCAAGTGCTAGATATTTGGCGAGATAAGAAAAATTACCTGCCCTTTTTAGCTTATTCTATTTTGGGGATTTTTTCAGTTCAGTATTTTTTCTATCTCTGTGTAGAATACTCAAATGCAGCTACAGCAACTATTTTACAGTTTATCAGTCCTGTCTTTATCCTCTTTTACAATCGTTTGGTTTATCAAAAACGAGCGTCAAAAAGCGCTATTTTCTATGTTTTGGTTGCCATGTTGGGTGTTTGCTTGATGGCGACAAAAGGGGATCTCTCTCAGTTATCCATGACGCCACTGGCCCTTATTACAGGTTTGCTGAGTGCCATGGGGGTCATGTTTAATGTTATCCTACCTCAGCCTTTCGCTAAGAGATATGGTTTTGTACCCACGGTTGGGTGGGGGATGATTTTGGCCGGTTTATTTAGCAATGTCCTCTCGCCGGTTTATCAGCTTTCCTTTGTTCCTGATATTTGGAGTATTTTGATTTGTCTCATTATCGCTTTTTTTGGGACAGCTTTTGCCTTTTTTATTTCCATGAAGGCTGTTTCCTTGGTTTCTCCTCTGGTTGTTTCCGTTATCAGTGCCAGTGAACCTCTCTCTTCTGCTCTCTTGAGTGTTTTGTTTTTAGGCTTGGTAGTGGATTGGTCCCTCCTTCTAGCTATGGCCTTGATTATTTTGCCCATGATTTTCCTATCGATAGAAGAAGCGAAAGAAAGTAAATAAAAAGTCCGTTCTTAATTCTAAAAGTGTGCTATACTAGAATAGTCAATAAAACACGGGGAGATAGTTGTGAAGAGTGTTTTTAGCTTGTATCGGTAGGAGCTTGCTTTTACCGACAGCACGTTTTATCTCACATCCCTAAAAATCATCCCTAAAAACAAACAAAAAAGCTTCAAATTTGAGGCCTTTTTTGGTAGAATAGGTATCATTAAAATGAACTAGGAGGCGCCTATGACTGCTACAAAAATGAACGCACAAGAAATTATCCAATTTATCGCCAATGCTGAGAAGAAAACCAGTGTAAAAGTAACCTTTGAGGGAGAACTTGCAACTGCTGTACCTAGCTCTGTTGTCAAACTAGGGAATGTCCTATTTGGAGACTGGAAGGATGTAGCTCCTCTTCTCGATGGCTTGGTAGAAAATCAAGACTATGTTGTTGAGCAAGACGCTCGTAATTCTGCAGTTCCCTTGCTAGATAAACGTGCTATCAACGCTCGTATTGAGCCGGGTGCGATTATCCGTGATCAGGTTGAAATTGGTGACAATGCTGTTATCATGATGGGAGCAGTTATCAATATCGGTGCTGAAATTGGTGCAGGAACCATGATTGACATGGGTGCTATCCTTGGTGGCCGTGCTATCGTGGGGAAAAACAGTCACGTTGGTGCAGGTGCAGTTTTGGCAGGTGTGATTGAGCCAGCTAGTGCTGAACCAGTCCGTGTCGGAGACAATGTTCTCATCGGGGCCAATGCAGTGGTTATCGAAGGAGTTCAAATCGGTAGTGGTTCAGTTGTCGCGGCAGGAGCTATCGTTACCCAAGATGTCCCAGAAAACGTGGTGGTAGCAGGTGTTCCAGCTCGTATCATCAAAGAGATTGATGCCCAAACTCAACAAAAAACAGCGCTAGAAGATGCGCTTCGTACCTTGTAATTGTAAATGAAAAATAGAGGCGGAACTCTTTTCTAGCCTCTTTCTGCTATATAGGAGGACAGATAGATGTTAGATTTGATTCAGACTAGACGAGATTTGCACCAGATTCCAGAGATTGGCTTGGAGGAGTTCAAGACTCAGGCTTATTTGCTGGATGTGATTGAGAAATTGACTGCGGGCAAGGATTTTGTCCAAGTTCGAACTTGGAGGACAGGGATTTTGGTTTATTTGCAGGGAAGTCAGCCAGAGCGTACCATTGGTTGGAGAACAGATATTGATGGCCTGCCTATTGTCGAACAAACAGGTCTTCCTTTCGCTTCTCAGCACCAAGGTCGTATGCACGCTTGTGGCCATGATTTCCACATGACTATTGCTTTGGGCTGTCTTGAGCGAGCCCTTGAAGAGCAACCTAAAAATAATTTGCTCTTCCTATTTCAGCCTGCTGAAGAGAATGAAGCTGGTGGCATGCTCATGTATGAGGATGGCGCTTTTGGAGATTGGTTACCAGACCAATTTTATGGACTCCATGTCCGTCCAGATTTGAAGGTTGGACAGATTGCGACCAATACTCATACACTCTTTGCAGGAACTTGTGAGGTGAAAATCCGTTTCAAAGGCAAAGGTGGCCACGCAGCCTTTCCACATGAAGCTAATGATGCCTTGGTGGCTGCTAGTTACTTTGTGACCCAAGTACAGTCAGTGGTTAGCCGCAATGTTAATCCAATCGAGGGAGCAGTGGTGACCTTTGGTCTTTTCCAAGCCGGAACAACCAACAATGTCATCACAGACACAGCCTTTTTACATGGAACTATTCGGGCTTTGACACAGGACATGAGTCTCTTGGTGCAAAAGCGGGTCAAAACAGTTGCAGAAGGAGTTGCAGCAGCCTTTGATATGGAAGTCGAAGTGGAACTCAAGCAAGGTGGTTATCTGCCTGTTGAGAATAATCCAGCCTTGGCGCGTGAACTGATGGACTTCTTTGAAGAAAAAGAGGGAATCGAGTTGATTGATATCGAACCTGCTATGACAGGTGAAGACTTTGGTTATCTCCTTTCAAAAGTTGATGGCGTTATGTTCTGGCTAGGTATTGATAGTCCCTACGCCCTTCATCACCCTCAGATGAGTCCTAAGGAAGAAGCCTTAGCTATTGGGGTGGACGCGGTCTCTAGTTTCCTGAAAAAGAAGGCAGCAGAGTAGAGGGGTTGTCTATGAAATCGGAATTACGTAAGCAAGTCTTGCAAGAAATGAAGGCTTTATCTCAAGAACAAAAACAGGCTATAGACCAAGCTTTAACAGAACGACTTTTACAACATCGCTTCTACCAAGAAGCCAAGGTCATCGCAAGCTACCTCTCTTTCCCTCATGAGTTTCAAACGCAGGGATTGATTGAGCAGGCGCTGAAGGACGGCAAGAAGGTTCTGATACCCAAAACTTATCCCAAGGGGCGCATGGACTTTGTAGTCTATAATTCGCAACAACTGGTCAAAACTTCCTTTGGATTACTGGAGCCACAGGGAGATTTGGAAGTGGTGGATGCCTCTCAGATTGATTTGATTCATGTTCCTGGTCTGGCTTTTACGACGAAAGGATATCGGATAGGATACGGTGGAGGCTATTATGACCGTTATCTGAAACATTTTTCTGGTCATAGTTTGAGTACGGTTTATCCTTGTCAAATTCAGGACTTTATACCTGAAAAGCATGATATTCCTGTTGAGGAGGTATTAATTGATGAAGGAAATCTTTGATAGACGTTACCCTGTGACGAGTTTCTTCCTCTTAGTGACGGCCTTGGTATTTTTACTAATGTTGGTCACTGCAGGCGGAAACTTTGACAGGGCAGATACATTATTTCGATTTGGAGCCATGTATGGGCCAGCTATTCGCCTCTTTCCTGAGCAAATTTGGCGTCTCTTTTCAGCCATTTTTGTTCATATTGGTTGGGAGCATTTCATTGTTAATATGCTTTCCCTTTATTATCTTGGTAGGCAAGTAGAGGAAATTTTCGGATCCAAGAAGTTTTTCTTTCTCTATCTTTTATCAGGAATGATGGGCAATCTCTTTGTTTTTGTATTTAGTCCCAAATCCTTAGCAGCAGGAGCCTCTACCTCTCTTTATGGGCTATTTGCCGCGATTATTGTTCTTCGCTATGCAACGCGTAATCCTTATATCCAACAGCTAGGGCAATCTTATCTGACACTTTTTGTGGTTAACATTATTGGAAGTGTTCTGATTCCAGGAATCAGCCTAGCAGGCCATATCGGGGGAGCAGTTGGTGGAGCATTTCTAGCAATTATCTTTCCAGTCCGAGGAGAAAGACGGATGTATAGTACTAGCCAGAGGTTAGGAGCGGTAGTGTTATTCGTAGGACTCGCAGTGTTGCTTTTCTACAAGGGAATGGGATTGTGACGACTAATATGTAAACTTGAATAAGAAAAAAAGCTACTTGAAAAATGAGTAGCTTTTAATGTGTTTTGGAACCATTCGAAACAACACAGCTCTAAAACTTCTCGGTAGCCCTTTCTCTGCAGTCGCCGGTTTTGGAACCATTCGAAACAACACAGCTCTAAAACTATTTCTTTGTAATTACAGGTAAATTATAAGTTTTGGAACCATTCGAAACAACACAGCTCTAAAACTTGATTGAAAGTGTTCCCGGTGACCATCCAGTTTTGGAACCATTCGAAACAACACAGCTCTAAAACTCCAAGGGGGCACACCTGTACCAAAGTTTTGTTTTGGAACCATTCGAAACAACACAGCTCTAAAACGATTGTTAGTGTATACCCAGATAGTGTTTGGTTTTGGAACCATTCGAAACAACACAGCTCTAAAACTGAAGATATTACTTGCTACTAGCTTGTTAGGTTTTGGAACCATTCGAAACAACACAGCTCTAAAACGTAACGTGTCCCCAAACTCAAACGTTTCAGAGTTTTGGAACCATTCGAAACAACACAGCTCTAAAACAAGGCATTAGATACCTCCTGACAAGTC
>NZ_JVJI01000077.1:0-302 GCF_001072665.1 Streptococcus pseudopneumoniae
CAGCTTGGTAGAGTACTTGGTTTGGGACCAAGGTGTCGCAGGTTCGAATCCTGTCTTCCCGATATATGGCGGTGTAGCTCAGCTGGCTAGAGCGTCCGGTTCATACCCGGGAGGTCGGGGGTTCGATCCCCTTCGCCGCTATAATGATCTTGTTGGACCTTTAGCTCAGCTGGTTAGAGCTCTCGGCTCATAACCGAGTGGTCGTAGGTTCAAGTCCTACAAGGTCCATTTAAATAATATGGAGGATTACCCAAGTCCGGCTGAAGGGAACGGTCTTGAAAACCGTCAGGCGTGTAAAAGCG
>NZ_JVJI01000078.1:0-12758 GCF_001072665.1 Streptococcus pseudopneumoniae
TCAATCTGGAGCTATCGTCGAACCAGAACAGGTACCATCGAAACCATCTTATACAGGTACCCAATCCGGAGCGATTGTTGAACCCGAACAAATTGCCCCTCTTCCAGAATATACTGGCAATATTGAGCAAGCAAAACCAGAAAATCCGGCTGAAAAACCAAAAGAAAAAGATCCAGAAAAAACACTTGAATTAAGAAATGTTTCTGATCTGGAGTTATATAGTCAGACCAATGGTACTTACAAACAACATGTTTCTTTAGACAGTGTTCCAAGTAATATAGACACTTACTTTGTTAAGGCAAAATCGTCGTCATTCAAAGATGTCTATCTACCTGTCGCTTCAATAACTGCAGAAATAAAAAATGGACAATCCGTTTATAAAATCATAGCCAAAGCTGAGAAACTCCAGCAAGAGCTAGAAAATAAATATGTCGATAATTTCACCTTCTATCTCGCAAAAAAGGCCACAGAAGAAACAACAACTTTCACTTCCTTTAGCAACCTGGTTAAAGCAATCAACAAGAATCTCTCTGGAACCTATCATTTAGCGGCTAGCTTGAATGCCAACGAAGTGGAGTTGGGACCTGATGACAGATCTTACATCAGGGGCACCTTTACTGGTCAGTTGATTGGTGAAAAGGATGGCAAGCATTATGCTATTTACAACTTGAAAAAGCCTCTTTTTGAAAGCTTGAGAGGGGCCATAGTAGAAAAGTTGAGCCTAAAAAATGTCGCTATTTCAGGTAAAGATGATATCGGTTCACTGGCAAATGAAGCTACGGATAACACAAAGATTAAGCAAGTTCATGTCGATGGTGTTCTGGCTGGGGAACGTGGTATCGGTGGTTTGTTGGCTAAGGCAGACCAATCAAGCATCACAGAGAGCAGTTTTAAGGGAAGAATTGTTAATACCTACGAAACGACTGCTGCATACAATATTGGTGGTTTGGTCGGTCATTTGACAGGAGGCAGAGCTTCACTGACTAAGTCAAAAGCGACAGTAGCCATTTCCTCCAACACGAATAGTTCAGATCAGACTGTTGGTGGGCTAGCAGGTCTAGTAGACCAAGATGCGCATATACAGGATAGCTATGCTGAAGGTGATATCAACAATGTCAAGCACTTTGGTAGAGTTGCAGGTGTGGCTGGATATTTGTGGGATCGAAAGACGAATGAGGAACAGCATGCAGGAAGATTGACCAATGTACTAAGCGATGTCAATGTAACCAACGGAAATGCTATTACCGGTTACCACTATAATGAAATGAAGGTGGCTAATACATTCAGCAACAAAGCTAATAGAGTCTACAATGTCACCTTGGTCAGGGAAGAAGTCGTCAGCAAGGAATCATTTGTAGAAAGAGGAACAATTTTAGATGCTTCTGAAGTGACTAATAAAAAAGCAGAAATCACTCCTTTCACTCCTCCAACAGTGGAGCCCCTTTCAACAAGTGGTAGTAAAGAAAGTGATTTTTCTAAGGTGAATCATTATCAAGCTCAGCGCGCCTTGGCTTATAAAAACATTGAAAAATTGCTACCTTTCTACAACAAGGCAACCGTCGTCAAATACGGGAACCTGGTCAATGAGAACAGTCTTTTATATAAAAAAGCACTCTTGTCAGCAGTCATGATGAAGGATGACCAAGTCATCACAGATATTGTTTCCAACAAACAGACTGCAAACAAACTCTTGCTCCATTACCAGGATCATTCCTCTGAAACATTCCAGCTCAAGTACCAGACTGATTTTGCTAAGTTAGCAGAATATAGTCTAGGAGATACGGGGCTTCTCTATACACCAAACCAATTCCTGTATAATCAAGAAACGATTATCCAGCAAGTCTTACCAGAATTGAAGAAGGTAAATTATCATTCAGATGCTATTAGAAACACACTTGGTATTTCACCAAAAGTGAAGCAAACCGAGCTCTATCTAGAAGAGCAGTTTGCTAAAACGAAGGAGCATCTAGAAGACAGTCTGAGAAAACTCTTGTCAGCGGATGCTGGTCTAGTGGAAAACAATCAAGTAATGACAGGTTACATCGTAGATAAAATCAAGCGCAACAAGGAAGCCTTGCTTCTTGGCATGAGCTACTTAGAGCGTTGGTATAACTTTAGCTATGGTCAGGTTAATATTAAAGACCTGGTCTTGTATCACCTTGATTTCTTTGGAAAAGGAAATGCATCTCCGTTAGATACTTTGATTGAGTTAGGGAAATCAGGATTTAATAATCTGCTTGCTAAGAACAACGTTGATACTTATGGTATCAGTCTTGCCAGCCATCATGGAACGACAGATTTGTTTAGCACGCTAGAAAATTACCGAAAAGTCTTTTTACCAAACACTAGCAACAATGATTGGTTTAAAAAACAGACCAAAGCTTTCATTGTCGAAGAAAAATCCACTATTGCAGAGGTCAAAGCCAAGCAAGAGCAAGCAGGGACTAAGTATTCTATCGGTGTTTATGACCGAATTACTAGTAGTACTTGGAAATACCGCAATATGGTCTTGCCTCTCCTTACCTTGCCAGAAAGATCTGTATTTGTCATCTCAACCTTGTCTAGCCTAGGATTTGGCGCTTACGATCGCTACCGCAACAGCGACTATAAGGCTGGAGATGAACTCAATAAGTTTGTTGAAGATAATGCGCGTGAAACAGCCAAGCGTCAGCGAGATCATTACGATTATTGGTATCGTATTTTGGATAAACAGTCACGTGAAAAACTCTATCGTACGATCCTGCTTTATGATGCCTATAAGTTTGGTGATGATCATACTGAAGGAAAGGCTTCAACAATCGCAGACTTTGAGAATTCAAATCCTGCAATGCAACATTTCTTTGGACCAGTTGGTAACAAGGTAGTTCATAATCATCACGGTGCATACGCAACAGGAGATGGTGTCTATTATATGTCTTACCGTATGTTGGATAAGGATGGCGCTATTACGTATACCCATGAGATGACCCATGATTCAGATCAGGATATCTATCTTGGTGGCTATGGTAGAAGAAGTGGTCTTGGTCCTGAGTTCTTTGCTAAAGGCTTATTACAAGCGCCAGATCATCCAAATGATGCAACCATTACCATTAACTCAATCTTGAAACATTCAAAATCAGATAGCATGGAAGGATCCCGTCTACAAGTCTTAGATCCGACGGAACGATTCAAAGATGCATCCGATCTCCAGAAATACGCTCATAATATGTTTGACCTCATCTATCTGTTGGAATATCTTGAAGGGCAATCGATCGTTAAGAAACTGAATGTTTCTCAGAAAATGGAAGCTCTTAGAAAAATTGAGAACCACTATCTAACAGATCCAGCAGACGGAAATGATGTTTATGCTACTAATGTTGTGAAAGATTTGACTGAAGAAGAAGCCCAAAAATTGACTAGCTTTGAGAGTTTGATTGACAATAATATTCTTTCGGCTCGTGAGTATCAGGCTGGCACTTATGAGAGAAATGGCTACTTTACGATTAAACTTTTTGCACCAATCTTTTCAGCATTGAGCAGTGAGAAAGGAACTCCTGGAGATCTTATGGGACGCCGGATAGCTTATGAACTCTTAGCTGCTAAAGGATTTAAAGATGGTATGGTCCCATATATTTCCAACCAATATGAAGAAATTGCTAAACAAAATGGTCAAACAATCAACCTCTACGGTAAAAAGCAAGGATTAGTGACAGATAAGCTTGTTTTAGAAAAGCTATTTGGTGGTCAGTATTCATCTTGGGCAGCCTTCAAAAAAGCTATGTATCAAGAGCGCGTTGCTCAGTTTGATCATTTGACTAAAGTTACTTTTAAAGATCCGACGCAATCATGGATGAGCAATGCCACGAAAACCATTCAAAGAGTAAATGAGTTGCAAGAACTCATGGACCAAGCTGTTTTACAGGATGCGGAAGGTACGCGTTGGAGTGACTATAACCCAGAAACTGACAGTGCCGTTCATAAACTTAAGAGAGCAGTGTTTAAGGCCTATCTTGACCAAACAAATGATTTTAGAACCTCTATTTTTGCAAATAAAAAGTAATGAATTATAGAAGTTCCTAATCAGGATGAGAGGACTTTACTTCCTGACTGTCAGAACTTGTCGATTTTAACTAGCTTTTTTGTGAAAAATTGTGTAAAATAAAATAGATAAACGAGGGGAAACCTCGGAAAATTTAAAGGAGAATCCATCTAATGGTAAAATTGGTTTTTGCTCGCCACGGTGAGTCTGAATGGAACAAAGCTAACCTTTTCACTGGTTGGGCTGATGTTGATTTGTCTGAAAAAGGTACACAACAAGCGATTGACGCTGGTAAATTGATCAAAGAAGCTGGTATCGAATTTGACCAAGCTTACACTTCAGTATTGAAACGTGCGATCAAAACAACTAACTTGGCTCTTGAAGCTTCTGACCAATTGTGGGTTCCAGTTGAAAAATCATGGCGTTTGAACGAACGTCACTACGGTGGTTTGACTGGTAAAAACAAAGCTGAAGCTGCTGAACAATTTGGTGATGAGCAAGTTCACATCTGGCGTCGTTCATACGATGTATTGCCTCCAAACATGGACCGTGATGATGAGCACTCAGCTCACACAGACCGTCGTTACGCTTCACTTGACGATTCAGTTATTCCAGATGCTGAAAACTTGAAAGTGACTTTGGAACGTGCCCTTCCATTCTGGGAAGATAAAATCGCTCCAGCTCTTAAAGATGGTAAAAACGTATTCGTAGGAGCTCACGGTAACTCAATCCGTGCCCTTGTAAAACACATCAAAGGTTTGTCAGATGACGAAATCATGGATGTGGAAATCCCTAACTTCCCACCATTGGTATTCGAATTCGACGAAAAATTGAACGTAGTTTCTGAATACTACCTTGGAAAATAATTTGTAAAAAGAAAGCCTAGGAATACCTAGGTTTTTCTTTTTATTCTAGTATCCAACTCTTCGAAAAAGCGTTATAATGATATTAAGAAGTAGTTAAAGAAAGTGAGGTTGATGATGGCTTATATTGAGATGAAACATTGTTACAAGCGTTATCAGGTTGGGGACACGGAGATTGTGGCCAATCGCGATGTGAATTTTGAGATTGAAAAGGGTGAGTTGGTCATTATTTTAGGGGCATCTGGGGCAGGTAAGTCAACAGTTTTGAATCTCTTGGGTGGAATGGATACCAATGATGAGGGGGAGATTTGGATCGATGGTGCCAATATTGCCAACTATAGTTCGCACCAACGAACAAACTATCGTCGTGAAGATGTAGGTTTTGTTTTTCAGTTTTATAATCTAGTTTCTAATTTAACTGCTAAGGAAAATGTAGAACTGGCATCAGAAATTGTGACAGATGCCTTGAATCCTGAACAGGTCTTGACAGATGTAGGTCTGGCTCATCGTCTCAATAACTTTCCAGCCCAGCTTTCTGGAGGGGAGCAACAGCGAGTCTCCATTGCACGAGCGGTAGCTAAAAATCCTAAAATTCTCCTTTGTGATGAACCAACTGGAGCCTTGGATTATCAGACAGGCAAGCAGGTTTTGAAAATTCTCCAAGACATGTCTCGTCAAAAGGGAGCGACGGTAATCATCGTGACTCACAATAGCTCGCTAGCTCCTATCGCAGATCGGGTGATTCACATGCGTGATGCCACTGTTATGAGAGTAACAATCAATGAGCATCCACAGGCTATCGATACATTGGAGTATTAGCATGAAAAAAACATACCGAAAAGACTTGCTCCAGTCGGTGACTACTTCCAAGGGACGCTTTTTATCCATCTTGACCTTGATGATGCTGGGGTCTTTAGCTCTAGTAGGTCTCAAAGTGACTAGCCCAAATATGGAACGTACGGCTGAGGATTATCTCCGTAAGGCAAATACCTTGGATCTGGCCGTGATAGCTGATTATGGCTTGGACAAAGAAGATCAGGACGAACTAAAGACCCTTCAAGGAGCAAGTGTCGAGTTTGGCTATATGGTAGGCCTAACCGTTGAAAATAGTGAAGAAGCGATTCGACTTTATTCTAAGCCAGAGGGAATTTCAACTTTTCAAGTGACAGAAGGGCGACTGCCAGAAGCTGATGAGGAAATTGCCTTGGCAGATTTATGGAAAGACCGCTATCAAATTGGGCAGACTATCACCTTTAGCAAGAAAGAAGAAGGAAAGTCTGTTATAAAATCCCAATCTTTCACCATTACTGGATTTGTTCAGTCGGGTGAGATCCTTTCTAAAAAAGATTTAGGGAGTGCTAGTAGTGGAAATGGAAGCTTGGCTGGCTATGGAGTGATTGTAGCCAGTCAGTTTGACTCAGATGTTTATAGCATTGCGCGTGTGCGTTATGATGATTTAAAAAATTTGGATGCTTTTTCATCAGACTATAGAAGCAAACGAGATCAACACCAGGAAGACTTACAAAACTTGCTTGCCGATAATGGTCAAAAAAGATTGGCAAGTATCAAAGCAAATGGGCAAAAGAGCTTGGATGATGGAAAAGAACAGCTCCAAACAGCTGAAAGTAACCTTCAAAAAGGCAAGAGTCAGTTAGAACAGGCTGAAGGTCGATTGAAAACGCAAGAAGAACAAGTGACCGCTTTGCCTGAGCCTAAAAAGAGTCAAGCCAAGGAGCAATTGACAAAAACTAAGGAAGAACTGGCTACAGAAAAAGAAAAAATGGCTCAGACAGAGAGTAATCTAGCCAAGGAAAAAGAGAAGCTTGAACAACGCCAGAAAGAGCTTGATGAACTGGCAGAGCCTACTTACCATGTATACAACCGCCAAACCATGCCAGGTGGTCAAGGCTATCTCATGTACAGTAACGCTTCAGCAAGTATTCGTTCTGTTGGGAATATTTTTCCCGTGGTGCTTTATATGGTCGCTGCAATGGTAACCTTTACAACTATGACTCGCTTTGTGGATGAAGAGCGTACCAATGCTGGTATTTTCAAGGCCCTAGGTTACCAGAATAAAGATATTGTTGCCAAGTTTGTCCTCTATGGTTTTCTTGCAGGAACTGTGGGAACCGTTTTAGGAACGCTTCTAGGACATTATCTCCTTGCAGGCGTGATTTCGGATGTTATAACAGCTGGAATGGTCGTTGGGAAAAGTCAGGAGTATTTCTACTGGTCTTATAGCCTTCTTGCCCTAGCTTTAAGTTGGGTATCCAGCGTTTTGCCGGCTTATCTGGTAGCGCGGAGGGAATTGCACGATGAAGCAGCCCAACTTTTGCTGCCCAAACCTCCCGTTAAAGGATCAAAGATTTTGCTGGAACGCCTGAGCTTTATTTGGAGTCGTCTGAGCTTCACTCATAAGGTTACGGCGCGAAATATTTTCCGATATAAGCAACGGATGTTGATGACCATTTTTGGAGTTGCGGGTTCGGTTGCTCTCCTATTTGCAGGTCTTGGCATTCAGTCTTCTGTGGGAGGAGTTGTCGAGCGTCAATTTGAACAAATCCAGCAATACCAGATGATTGTAGCGGAAAAGAGCAGTGCAACGGAGCAAGAAAAAGCAGAACTAGAAAGTGCCTTGCAAGCTGAGTCTATCCATGCTTACCAAAAAATTTACTCTAAATCCATTGAAAAAGATTTCAAAGGAAAAGCAGGACTTCAGACTATCACCATAATGGTCACAAGCCGAGAAAATTTCAAACCCTTTATCGCATTAGAGGAAAATGGCCAAGAGGTGCAGGTCACAGATGGAGCAGTCGTGAGTCAAAAATTAGCTCAACTAGAAGGTATTACGGTTGGAGACAAGCTGGAGCTTGATGGGAAAGAAATCAAGGTATCGGCTATTTCTGAAAACTATGTTGGACACTTTGTTTATCTCAACCGAGCGACATACGAACAAGTCTACGGTACCAGTCCGAAAGATAATACCTACCTAGTAAAATTAAAAGAGCCAACACCATCCAATACGGAGAAAGAAGCTGCGGTCTTTATGAAAAAAACTGCTGTTTCTGGGGTGGTCCAAAATGCAACGGCTATCCACCTTTTTGAATCTGTAGCCAATTCTCTCAATAAAACCATGGCAATCCTTGTCCTTGTTTCTGTCTTGCTAGCCATTGTCATTCTTTACAATCTCACTAATATCAATGTGGCAGAACGTATCCGTGAACTTTCGACTATCAAGGTTCTCGGTTTCCACAATAAAGAAGTGACCCTCTATATCTACCGCGAGACCATGGTGCTATCCTTTGTGGGGATTGTTCTCGGTTTGGTAGCCGGCTACTATTTACATCAATTTTTGATTCAAATGATCTCACCTGCCACCATACTTTTTTATCCACGAGTCAGCTGGGAAGTCTCTGCTCTTCCAATCGTAGCAGTGACTGTGATCTTAGCCTTACTGGGTCTCTTTGTCAATCACCACTTGAGAAAGGTGGATATGCTTGAAGCCCTGAAATCAGTAGAGTAGGTCAATTTTTTAAAAAGTAAATCTGTTGACAAAGTCTCTGCTTCTTGGTAGAATAAGAACTGTCGTAAAGACAAATAACTTCTTCTTGGTTGCAGGCATGCCAACCTGTCACTCGGATGAAGCCAAATAAAAAGGAGAAACATCATGGCAATCTCAAAAGAGAAAAAAAATGAAATCATCGCACAATATGCACGTCACGAAGGTGATACAGGTTCAGTAGAGGTTCAAGTTGCTGTCCTTACTTGGGAAATCAACCACCTTAACGAACACATCAAACAACACAAAAAAGACCACGCTACTTACCGTGGATTGATGAAGAAAATCGGTCGCCGTCGTAACTTGCTTGCATACTTGCGTAAAAACGACGTTAACCGTTACCGTGAGTTAATCAACTCTCTAGGACTTCGTCGCTAATCTTGCGTCTAAAACGTTTCTATACTTCGTTGGCTTCGGCTTGATGTACCATTAGTACAATCTTCGCCTCGTCCGCCTAGTCTATAAACGTTTTATCCAGCAAGACTGGAGCTCTCTGATTTTCAGAGGGCTTTTTTATTGAGGTTTTATCGGTCACAATTTTGGAGACTACAAAAACAGTTTTCAGCATCTGGAATAACTGAATCGTGTTTTATCGGTCACAATTTTGGAGACTACAAAAACCTCAAATGGTATCAGCTAATGACACCATAAGGGTGCGTAGCTGTCTGTAAGCCCCCTCGGAGAGCCCACACTTTACGAAGTAAAGTATAGTATGTTATACTTTACATGGAAGTAGTCACCGAATTCCAGTTAGAAATTACTTTGTAACTACGTTTTGAGGAGGAGTAAAATGCTTTCCTACGTTCGACATTACCCACTAGCGATAGCTAAATTAATGTGTCTGTGCTCTCCTAAAATCTGCTGATTTATTACTGACTAATACAGGAGGTTTTTATGGGACAGACAATCATATCTGCTATTGGTGTTTATATTTCCACCAGTATCGATTATTTAATTATTTTATTTATTTTATTTGCACAGTTATCACAGAATAAACAAAAATGGCATATTTATGCGGGACAATATCTAGGCACAGGCTTACTTGTAGGGGCGAGTTTAGTTGCTGCTTATGTCGTTAATTTCGTGCCTGAAGAATGGATGGTTGGATTGCTTGGTTTAATCCCTATTTATTTAGGGATTCGCTTTGCAATTGTTGGAGAAGGTGAGGAAGAAGAGGAAGAAATTATTGAAAGATTAGAACAAAGCAAGGCAAATCAACTGTTTTGGACAGTTACATTGCTAACAATTGCGTCTGGCGGAGATAATTTAGGTATCTATATACCTTATTTTGCTTCGTTAGATTGGTCACAGACCCTCGTGGCTTTGCTTGTGTTTGTAATCGGCATAATTATCTTATGCGAGATTAGTCGGGTGTTATCCTCTATTCCGTTAATATTCGAGACAATTGAAAAATACGAGCGAATCATTGTGCCCTTAGTATTCATTCTACTTGGACTATACATCATGTATGAAAATGGCACGATAGAGACTTTTCTGACCGTGTAGATTTTTTTGTTTCACTAGGATTTTAGCCCGAGCTCAAATCAGCTCTCTGATTTTCAGAGGGCTTTTTATGTTGTCACTTTACCTCGCGATATACTCGAGTATAATCTTCGGTTACGGTTCCTAGCACTATAAGGTAAAATAAACCAGATTTTCTCCCTTCGTGTAGATTTTATCTTTTTTGCCAAGTGCTTAGTCCGTGTTCAATTAACAAGATACAAAGGCCGTGAAAAGCACAAAGCAAAAATAGGAAAAGTGACGAAGAAACTTCAGTTTCTAGGAGATTTTATCTTTTTTGCCAAGTGCTTAGTCCGTGTTCAATTGAGCATAGCTTGATAATGAAGCTAGTATAATTAGGTAGCTTTTTAGATATAAAACTATTTTATTATCTAAATATAGAATAAATTAGGGCTTGCATTCAAAACATGGTATAATAGGTCTATATAGCTAAATAAAGTAAACCTATCACAAGGGATTAAGAAAAAGGATAGAACAGTCATGTCAACAGTAAAAAGTGATCTAAATATTGCGCAAATATATGCGAGTCAGCTGAAAAATGCTTGTCAATCTTTAACAGCAATTGCTGTGGCTAGTCAAGATGATCGAACGACCCTTCAAGGGAATAACAAAGCCCATCAATGTCTGACAAAGTCTCAAAATCTAGCTAGTCAGATTTCGGCAGCCGTTACCCTGACTTCCGAACGACTGCACTCTATAGCGAGTGATTTTGAGGCGTTAGATGAAGCGGGTGCCAATGGTTTTAGGAGTCATGCATGAGCAAGTTGGATGAGTTGAAGAAAAGAGAGCGAGAACTCTTGTACCAGCTAGAAGACAATGGAAAAGAGAAATATCGCACCAAAGAACTGATAGAAACCTTTGAAGGGTATGATAGAGCTAGTCACCGTTATCAAAATGATTTGTGGGAGGCGGCCTATCAGAGCCGATATGCAGGACAGTTGGAAGAAACGCTCCTGCAAAGAAACCAACTTAAAAACCAAATTCTTGAGAAGCTCAGCTACCGCATGGATGATTTGAAAAAAGAAAAGTTCCGGTTAGAGGGAGACTTGGATGCGGTTTACTATGAAAGACGCAAAGAACTAGAAAGAGAGGAGGAAAAACGACATGGGCATTGATATGTACTTAGAACAATCACAACTACAAAGTTCGAGTGTAGCAACCATGTGCCAATCTCAGGTGGAGGCTTATCAAGACTTGCAATCAGCCATTCAAAAGTTTTCAGAGGATACAGAGAGTCTAAAGGGCGATGCTTATAATTCGGCTAGAAGTTTTTTTGCAAGTGTCTTATTACCCTTGAGCAAAGGGGGACAACTCTATGCAGAAACCTTCTCTCAAGCCATCAAGAAATTGCCAGAAGACTACCAGAGTATGGTCGACAGCAAGAGTTGGCGCGAGGATGATCTACTTGATAAGATCCGCCAGGAAGAGCAAATGATTGCTTATCTAGATGAAGTCAACCAATCCCTTTCTAGCTTGACTATGGATAGTGAAGAAAAGGGGAGATTGAGACGCAGTAATGTGGAACTCATGCGAGGACATCACGCCAATAAACGTGTCTATGAAACGATTTTGAGAGACCTGCGTGCCTATGATAGCTATTCAGGAGGACTCTTCGATGAACTAGACAGTATCGATGTGCAACTGAGTCGTGGACTGGCCCAGATTGAAACGAGTTGGGATGCAAAGACAGGGAGCTTTAAAATTCCATCTGACCTGACTTGGGCCAACTACCTATCTGCCTATTCTGACACAAAGGATATGAAACTCAGTCGTCAAGAGAAGGCCTTTGTCCAGACCATGATGGCAGAATATGGCTTTGATGCCGAGACAGCCCAACAGCTCTTGACAATCAAGCAAGGGATAGACAAGAAGTTCCCAACCTCAAGTCAAGAGTTCCGTGACTATATCTTTTTGCGAGTCATTGGTGCGGTCAACTATGATGGTTTTCAGTGGTACGAAACGGCGGGTCATTTGAAAAACTATTTTTATAACGTAACTGTTGGCAGTTCGATTACAGGAAAATCAAAGACAGTAGAAAAGCCGCTTCTTGAAATTTTTAAAGAACTTGGAATCAAAGATGAAACAGATGCAAAGAAATTGATTTATAATCTTAGACTGCAACATGAGATGGCTGGTGGGGAATATAGAAATACAGAGAGTTTAAAAGAAAATAATTCCAAACTATATCAGAATTATAAAGATAAGTACGAAAAAGTTTATGGTACTTCTGGTAACTTTGACCAATTTTGGGACGGCAAACTAAAGTCATACTCTAACAATGGAGCAGGTCACGCAGACTTTACCCACCAGTCCATTACCATGGCCACCCATCTAACTCCTAGCAGTTTCCAGTTATCCGACGTCTATGGCGGTAGAGAGCATGTCAAGGACCTTTCAGGTTGGGAGGGAGACACGACTAAAAATGCTACGGATAAAAAACCAAGCATTGGTGAAGATGACTATAAGGCAGACCTTGATTCAGTCAATCTTATCGCCCGTATGCAGAAGGGGCAATCCTATGACCAAGCCATAACTTCTTATTACTCTGACCTTCAAAAGGATTCGACTCAGAGAGAAAGAGAATTTTTGAAAAATAAGGACTGGAAAGAGGTTAGAAGTACTATTTACTCCAGTATTCTCCCATTAGAGATTATGGAAAAAGGGGAAGACGCTATTAAAGCATATATTGAAAGTAACTATCCAGGTGTGTCCAAGTTTTTAAATCGCTTGGAAGCCGTGGCGGAGTAGGAGGAAATCTATGAAGAAAATACTAGGTGTTTTAACAATAGTAGTATTA
>NZ_JVJI01000079.1:0-933 GCF_001072665.1 Streptococcus pseudopneumoniae
GTCGTATCTTTGAGATTAATCCTTCTGATTTTAACGAATATTTATTAGGTAGGAGAACGGCACATGAAATTGACTTTAAAGCGCAGAATGATTGCTGGCCTCTAACGGAAGAAGAAAAGAATGAAATAAGAAAAAATAGAGCTAGAGAAAAACCAATTGTGCTGATTTCCAACCGTAAAAATCAGTTGCTTTTTAGTAAGAAAGAACTTGAAATACTTATTCCCAAAGCCGAACAGCAATGGATAGAATCAATGGGGAAACTTCCAGACGATTATGTATCACCACTTAAGTAAAAGAGGTTTGAAATGAAACCAACAAAACTAGGCTGGGAAGATGTTATCCAGTTTGAAGAGGTAAAAGGTTATGGTCAGCATATCTGGAGAGATGGTAATCATTTTTATTACGTTACTGAGGAGGGAGGAATTGCCCCTCAGCGAGTGGTTTATGAATTACCAAATGAGTTATTTGCCTTACTAGAGAGTGGGGAGAGAACGATACGAGAAGTATCTTATAGAGTAAAGAACAATTGTTGGCCACCGACGGAAGAAGAAAAGAAAGCTAGTGAGAAACAATTTGTATTAAAAGGCTTAACTCCTTTAATAGCTAGTCCTAAGAGTTGGGAATTATTTACTCAGGAAGAGCTTGAGACATTAATTCCACTTGCGGAAAAAAAATGGATTGACTGGAGAGGTAAGCTTCCAGATGATTATGTTTCACCATTGAAATAGCTTGTAAGGAACTTGTTTATACACTGTTAGTTGTAAGCAAGTTCCTGTTTTTACATTAAGTGAAAATCTCCAAGGTCAGGCCATCTCGAGTATGCGCAGTTACCTAGTAGAGGTGCATGGGACTCTTCTTCAAACTCTGGTTAACCTGATGAATGACTACTCAACTAATCTCCTACTGTACAAGGATGGTTACTATCAAATTGAT
>NZ_JVJI01000080.1:0-249 GCF_001072665.1 Streptococcus pseudopneumoniae
TGAGTAGTCATTCATCAGGTTGACCAGAGTTTGAAGAAGAGTCCCATGCACCTCTACTAGGTAATTGCGCATACTCGAGACGGCCTGACCTTGGAGATTTTGATTGTTTATGAAGTCGCTCATAGCCTTATTTAGACTAGCGATGGCCTCTTCCCAAGCATTCATCGTCTTTTGACTTTCCACTTGAACAGAGGTAATATCATCAAATTTTATCTTGTAACTCATAGAACCTCCCTACTGCAAGCCAGA
>NZ_JVJI01000081.1:0-23179 GCF_001072665.1 Streptococcus pseudopneumoniae
AGAACCCGTTAGCACTAAAGGCACGCAAGAGCCAGGTCATGAGGGCGATGCCCTAGTTCAACCAGCACAACCGTCTTATACAGAACCCGTTAGCACTAAAGGCACGCAAGAGTCAGGTCATGAAGGCGAATCTCTGGTTCAACCAGAATTACCGTCTTATACAGGTCCAATCAGTACTCAAGGCACACAAGAGCAGGGTCACGAGGGTGAAGCTGCTGTAGCAGAGGCTCTTTCTGAACTGCCTTTGACAAGTAATCATCGTACAGTAACAGAAACCATTCCTCATGAAACGGAAGAAATTGAAGATGCGACTATCTTAAAAAATCATCGAGAAATTGCTCAGGAAGGAAAAGACGGTTTACGGACAATCGAGTATGAAGATTATCTCGTAGATGGTAAGGTGGAAGCTAGCAAGGAAATCTCACGTACAGAAGTAGAACCAACCAAAGAGATTGTCAAGGTTGGCAGTCTTGTTAAAACCAAACCAACAGTTGAAATCACCAATCTTGTTAAAGATGAGAGCAAAAAAGCTGTAGCAGTCACCTATCACTTAGATGACCAAACGTCTGCTTTTGTTAAGGCCAAGGCCCAAATTTTTCAAAATGGAACACTGATTAAAGAAGTGGATTTGAAAGATTTATCCGTTCAGCAAACGATTGATGGTTTGGACTACTATACTCCTTATACAATTAAGACTTACCTGACCTATAATCTAGGCCAATCTGATCAGGAAAATACAGAAGTATCAACGAAAGATTTTCAATTGGACTATAAGAAAATTGAAATCAAAGATGTGGATGAAGTGGGGCTCTATGGTAAGGAAGATGGTCACTACCGTCGCTATCTGAATTTATCAGAAGTACCAAGTGATTTATCACCTTATTTTGTCAAAGTCAAATCAGATAAGATGAAAGAAATGTTGCTACCAGTGAGCTCTATTAAGGAAACAGAGGATGGGAAGTACAAGGTAACCGTTGCCTTCAATGAACTGGTTCAAGAGAAAGATTCAGCATACAAGGATAACTATAGCTTCACAGTTGATAAGCAAAAGCTTGCCAAGGACGGTGTCTATACTTCCTTCAAGAAACTGATTGCTGCCATGCAAGGTAATCTCGCTGGAACCTTTAAACTTGGAGCTGATATGACAGCTGATGAAGTGGCCTTAGCAAAGGGACAAACCAGCTATGTGACAGGCACTTTCACTGGTAATCTTATCGGTGCGAGTGATGGGAAGCCGTTTGCGATTTATGACCTCAAGACAGCCTTGTTTGATAACTTGACCAAGGCTACTGTGAAAGATATTGACCTTAAAGCAGTAGCGATTAAGAGTCAAGATGACACAGCCAGCCTAGCAAAAGTAGCTACTAATAGTCAGATTAGTAATGTAGCTGTAGAAGGTCAATTGACAGGTAGCAAGTCAGTTGCAGGTTTGGTAGCCAAGGCTCAAGATACAGAAATAAGCAATAGTTCATTTACAGGTAGCATTCAGGCTAAGCATACGGATGCTTCTCCTTACTATGTGGGAGGTATAGCAGGGCTCTTATCTGGTAATAAGGCTAAGATTGATAAGGTAGCTGTTGATACAAGTATTTCTAGCAATGCCCGCAACAATGACCAATTTGCTGGAGGTATTGTAGGGAAAGTTCAAAGTGGTGCTTTGGTCTCTCATGCACTAGCAAGTGGAACCATCCTCAATACGACAACCTATCCACGTGTCGGAGGTATAGCTGGCTCTACATGGCAAAATGGCCGTATCCATCATGTCGTTAGCATGGTTAATACTGGAGATGGTTATGGCATCACAGGAGACCAATATAAGGGAGCGGACATCAAAGATGCTAGCACTGTTGTTGAGAACAATAAGGCCGATCTCTATGCGACCCCAATTACCCAAGACCAGGCCAGAGAAAAGGTCCAGTCTTATGGGATGACAGTGACACTAAACGATACAGGTCAAACACTCAAGGACAATCAACGAAGTGTGGACTATACTCAGTTAATCCAAGGCCAAGCTAGTCGAAAAGTTGCTTATCACAATATTGAGAAATTGATGCCTTTCTACAACAAAGAGTTAGTGGTTCACTATGGAAATCAAGTTGATCCTACTGATAAGCTTTATACTACAGAACTGCTGGACGTTGTACCAATGAGGGACAATGATATCATCACAGATATTCAAGCCAATAAAGCAACTATCAATAAACTGATGTTGCATTTTGCTGATAATACAATCAGTTATCTGGATGTCACCTACAAAGAAAACTTCAAAAATACACAAATTGCAGAGTACAGCGTAGCAGGTAAAAACTTTATCTTTACACCAGAGGCCTTTTTATCTGACTATACGAAAGTGACCAATCAGGTCCTAGCAGATTTGCAAGGAGTTGAATATGACTCAGCAGCCATGAGAAGAGTTCTGGGCATTGAGGCAGATGCGTCGCTTGATTCGCTATATTTGGACAAAGAATTTGAAAAAGTTAAATCCAATATCGGCGAACATCTTCGTAAAGTGCTAGCCATGGACAAGTCTATCAATACGATGGGAGAAAGTGTAGCAACCTACATCAGCGAGAAAATTAAGAACAATAAGGAAGCTTTCTTGCTTGGTTTGACTTACCTCAATCGCTGGTACAATATCAACTACGATCACATCAATACCAAGGACCTCAATACCTATAAGTTTGACTTTGATGGCAATAACACAGCTTCAACCTTGGATACCATCATTGCACTAGGTCAGAGTGGTATGGAAAATCTCAAAGCATCAAATAATATAAGTGCCTATGAAACAACACTAGCAGCTGCAAAAGGTCGCAAGACAGTGACGGATTTACTAGAGTCTTACAGAAAACTCTTCCTACCAACTAAAACCAATAATGAATGGTTGAAGACGAATACCAAGGCCTATATAGTAGAGAGTAAGTCAGCTATTCCAGAAGTGCGTGCCAAACAAGAGTCAGCTACACCAGATAGTAAGTATACACTGGGAGTCTATGACCGTATTACGGCACCAAGTTGGAAATTAAAAAACATGCTCCTACCTTTATTAACATTGCCAGAAGAAGATTTTTATGTGATTTCAAATCTTTCTACCTTGGCCTTTGGTGGTTACGAACGTTACCTTGACCGTATCAATAATACAGTCTTATCAGGAGAAGAATTGCGTCAGTATGTCCGTGCTAAGGTCGACCAGTCGGCTGAATGGCAACGAGACCACTACGATATCTGGTACCACCTCCTTTCACCAGAATACAAAGAAAAACTCTTCCGTTCAGTTATGGTTTCAGATGGCTTTGGTATGAAAGATAGCAATAGTAATTATTACTGGGCTACCCTGTCTGATAAGGCCATTGATTCTATCTACAACTTCTTTGGACCAACTGGTAAGTGGTATGGGGAAAGTAAGGGAGCTGGAGCCTATGCCAACGGTTCTGAGGTCCACTATGTCAGCGACCGCTTGTTGGATAAATACGGAACATCTGTCTATACTCATGAAATGGTTCATAATTCTGACGGACATATTTACTTTGAAGGAAAAGGTCGTCGTGAAGGATTGGGAGCAGAGTTGTATGCCCTAGGACTGTTGCAATCTGCTGACAGTCTAGATAAGGATGCTATTGTCTTGAATACTCTCTATAAAGGGGATAAGGATTCACCAACTCGCTTGCATACTTATGATCCGACAAGCCGCTTCACATCAGCCGCAGCCTTGCAAGAGTATGTGCACGGTATGTACGATGTCTTGTATACCTTGGATGCTATGGAAGCCAATGCCATTTTAACTAAGTCAAATGATGTTAAGAAAAAATGGTTTAGAAAAATAGAGAATTTCTACATTGAGGACAAGTACCATAAACAAACTCATGCTGGAAACTCTGTTCGTCCATTGACAGATGCTGAAGTAAGTAAACTAACTAGTCTTGATGCCCTGATTGATAATGATATCATCAACCGTCGGGCTTACCGTGATAAGAGTGACTATGCTCGTAATGGCTATCATCTTATCAGTATGTTCTCACCGATTTATGCTGCTCTCAGCAATCCAAAGGGTGCACCTGGTGACATCATGTTTAGAAAGACAGCCTATGAATTGTTGGCAGAAAAAGGGTACCAAGAAGGGTTCTTACCATATGTATCCAACCAATACGCAGAAGAAGCTAAACGCAATGGGGATATTACCTATTCAGATTGGCACCGAAAAGATGTGGGCCTCATCACTGATAGTCTCGTCTTGAAAAATGTTTTTGCCAACAAATACGGTTCATGGGCTGATTTCAAGAAGGATATGTTTGAACAACGTATTCACAAGCAAGATCAGTTGAAACCAATCACCATTCAGTACGAACTTGGTGTACCAAACAGCAGCAAGGAGATTACAATCCGTTCAGCTGCCCAAATGCAAGAACTCATCGATCAAGCAGTGGCAAAAGATGTGGCTAACATTGACCGTACGACAAGCCATGCTCCTGCAAGCTGGGTACACTTGTTAAAACAAAAAATCTACAATGCCTACCTACGTAGCACAGATGATTTCAGAGAATCGATTTATAAACAATAAGAAAACTCCCCCAAGCTATCCTGTCTAAACCAGTCCACCTTGCAGATGGTCAGTCTTTGTGATAGAATAGCATAAAGTCCTTTTGAGGGGGAACTTGCTAGGAAATCCCCAAGCATTGTAACGGAAAAACCACCCTCGCTTCTTTGTGAGGGTGGTTTTTCCTTTGTAAGCAGAAAATAAGAGAGAAAGAGTCTACATCATGTCGAGAATTGTCAGCATCCATCCAGCCAAGGAAATCCATCGTTATGGCTTTGAGAGTACCCAGGTCTATCGAGCCCATATAGCACGCCATCTGGGTTTGGAATATGTCCACCTTGTTTCGAGCCCTCAGCTTCGTCCTGACTGGAAGAAAGACTTGATCAAGTTAGGATTTTTAGAAAAAGAACTGATATGTGTTCCGCATAGTTTTTCAGATATAGGCCATGCAGACTTATCAGTGAGACCAGAAAGTCTAACGCTAGCAGACGGAGATCAGGTGGAGCTCAATGAAGATGGTTTTGTGGCCTCAGTTACCTTAGGAGATGGCTCGGGGAGATATTACTACACCAAGGGTCCCTTCTTGTTTGAAGATTTCAAGGAGAAGGAACTTCGTTGGTATCATGAAAATGGAGAATTGGCTCTGGAAGGACGATTTATCGATCCCTTTAAAGAACCCTCTCCTGTCACTATCTTTTATCCAGAGTATATCTACCGTATCGAGGGAGAAATCCGTTCTGAAGAGGACTTGCTAGTTAAGTTCTTAGCCAAATGGGCCCAGCAAACCGACCTCTTCATCCGTGACCAACAAATCGTACCCAAACCCAGCCTTTGGCGTTACATGGAAAACACGGACAAAAATTACTATGAAGTCGTCCATGAAAATGTCATGCGAGATTTACGCCTCGCCAATCTGCGCAAGACAAACAGATATCTAGTTGCCAGTGAGAAATTGACAGAGAGCTTGGCGCAAGAAGGCTACCAGACAAGATTCCTGCCCCCTATGTTTACAGAAGACCCCGATCAAATCAAGGAAGTGGGACCTGTTTTGGACTATTGCTTAGTGGGTCATATGGGAGAAGGCAAGAATGTTGAGTTTGTCATTGAAGCCTTTATCGAACTCTACAAACGTGGCTCCAAGGCCCAGATTACCTTTTATGGTGGTACCGAGGAGCGTCTGGAGGAACTGCGCAATCGCTACGACCTGCCACCAACCATTCAGTTCAAAGGTATTGTCGATGAGGTTCCTTACCACCTCCACCAGTGCTACCTGTCGGCTAGTTTTACAGAATTATTTGCCAACGCCTGCGTCGAAGCTCTCAATCAAGGTTTGTTAGCCTTGTTATCAGATGTAGAGATTGCCCATCGTTTTTATTCTAGCCAGTCCAATGCTATCAACTTGTTTAAAACCAAATCAGAGTTGATTCAAAAGATAGAAGAGATGGAGCAGGCTGACTATCGCCAGTCAAATGCAGAAAATATAGCCCTAGCGGCCCACTATTCACTAGGGACAGTGGCCCAAAGCTACCGCGAACTACTAGATAGGAAATTCTAGGAATGTTGGGAATTCTACTTACCCTCTCGCTGTATTTCTGCTTGATTTCCTTGATTGCCTATCGGAAAAAAGGGAGCGAAGAGGACTACTATCAGGTTAAGAAAGCTGTTCCTGTGACTGTTTTGGCCTTCTCGGTCTTTGCGACCTTGCTCAGTCCCATTTCCTTCCTGACTCTGGTGGGGAATGCCTATACAGGCAGGTCCTATCTCTGGTTTGCCCAGTGTGGCATCTTTCTAGCCATTCCCCTCGCTCACCGCTACTTTTTGCCGCTCTATCAAAAGGGCAACTACGAGACAGCCTATCATCTTTTAGAAGACAAGTTTCAATCGTCTGGTATTCGCTCACTGGCCTCAGGTCTTTTCATCCTCTACCAGTTGGGGCGAATAGCAGTTGTGACCTACTTGTTGTCACAGGCCTTAGAGCCCTTTATCCCTATCAATCAGCTGGTCTTATCAGCTTTACTCCTCCTCTTGACGGTTTATTATCTGGCAAGAGGAGGTCTCTTGGTTGTTTTGTGGACAGATTTCTTTCAAGGCTTGGTCCTGCTGGCTATATTGGCCCTCTTTTTACCAAGGATTGCCCAATCAGGTCTAGTCGTAAATAGCAGTCAGCAACTATCTCACTTTGCAGAGACCTTGGATGGGCGGACGGTCTTGATCTTGGTTGCAGGAGCTGGTTTTAGTAGTTTATTTTCCTACGTTTCTTCGCAGGACATCGTCCAACGTTTTAACAGCAAAATGGGGAGTCGGAAGATTGGAAAAATCTTATGGCTACAGGGCCTCTTGTCCTTTGGGATTGCTAGTTTACTGTATCTGATTGGCCTATTGATTCGTCAGGAAAATTTCGCCACCACATCGACCAATCCCGTTCTCATCGCCTACGCTCGGGAAAGTCTGGCACCTTGGTTTGGTAGTTTCATTATGCTGGCTCTCTTGGCAGCGGGCCAATCCACGGTCTCGTCCAGTATGAATGCAATCGTGACCTGCTTGAAGTTGGATTTTGCTTGGACAAAGATTCGCTGGTCGCCAAGCTTCCTGTCCTTTGTCATAGCAGGCCTGTCTTGGCTCCTCTGTCTCTTACTCATGAATGCAGAAATCTACTCCATCTACGAATGGATTAACGGCTTTATGGGTCTGACACTGGGTGTGATTGGTGGTTTGTACCTCTTGGTTTTATTCCTCAAAAGACCGAACTTACAGTTAGACAAAATCTATCTGGTCATTAGTCTAGGAGCCTTGGTCCTCTATCATTACAGTGGTTTCTTTGCCAACCCAAATCCTTGGTTAAATAGCATCATTACTACTTTATCTGCTCTTTTTATCTCATTTCTAGGAAGACTATATGAAAGCAACATCTAAACCCATAGCCGTCATTTTGATCCGTTCGGGTTCACGCGGCATAGTGGATAAAAATATCAAACTGCTTGCAGGCAAACCTTTGGTTTTCTATACCATAGAAGTCGCTCTAGCCTCCAAGCTATTTAGTGATATCTGGGTCTCCTCAGACTCACTAGCCTATCTAGAACTCTGTCGCCAAGCCTATCCAGAGGTTTGTTGTGTCCATAGACCAAAAGAATTGGCCCTATCAACAACCTCTAGCTTAGAAACCTTACGAGACTTTTTACAACCCTTTGAGGAAGAGCAGGTCTTCGTGAATCTGCAGGTGACCTCACCACTTAGAGAAGTAGAACATCTCATCGAATCCTATCAACTCTACTGTCAGTCTGGAGCCGACCATCTGATTTCCTGTGTCAAGGCGGACAAGAGTCGTAGTCTTTTCTTGCAGTTGGAGGAGTCAACTTTTATCCGTCCGCCTCAGGTGTCCAAGCACTACGCTCGGCAGAAAGAGCCCGTCTATTACTATCCCAACGGTAGTATCTGGATTTCTCGCAAGGGCCTTTACCTACGAGATGAAACCTTTTACACAGATAAGACAGTAGCCTATGAAATGCCCAAACTCTATTCTTATGATATCGACGATGCCTTGGATTTTGAAGTCGTTGAGACCTTGCTGCACCATCACCACCTAGGAGAATCAAAGAGATGAAACACCTCATCATTGCGACAACACCCTTGCAGTCCAAGATTGCACAGCATATCGAGGGACTCTATCCGGATCAGGACTTTGTCAGTCTTTATGTCAGTCCTGTCAAAAATGCCCGACAAGAGCATTATGCTAAGGATTTTGATCATGTTTACTATCCTCAGACGGCAGCGGACTTGGCTCAGATTTGTCAGGAGCTGGCGGGAGACTATGACACTATCTTTTATGCTAGTTTTGACAATAGATTGATTCTAGACTTGGTTGCTAGCTCTACTTACCAGCACCTCATGAGTTTCGATGATGGCTATGCGGATATTTATCCCTTGGGTATGTATGCTTGGCCCCTTCAACCCAGTCAGGTGGGCTCTTTGGGCTTGACCAGAGATGACTTGATTGAGCGGACGGAAAAGCACTATACTCTCTATCGCAGCGACTACCATGTCGTAGCTAGAGAAAAGCTAGTTTATCTGGAGCATTTTTTTAACCTGCCTCAAGCTCCTGTTTCAAATGGCAAGACAGTCAAGGTTCTGCTGGGGCAAAAGTTCTCTGAAGAGGACGATCAGATCTCCATCCGCTTTATCAGTACCTATGCCAAGGCCTTGGCCATTGACCTCTATATACCCCATCCCAAGGAAACCTTCACTATCCCTGATGTGACCTACTTGGAGACGGAGTTGATCTTTGAAGATGTTCTAGCCCAACTCTTTCAAGAATACGAGTTCGTTCATGTCTATCATTTTACCTCATCCGTCAGCCTGCACTTGAAAGACCTTCCCCATGTGACCATTACAGGCATTTCCCTCCCCTACTATGAGGACCGTCAAAAAGAATTGCGACGCTTGGGTTGTCAGTTTGAAAGGGTTTCACTTGGCTGGTAGCATAAATGTATATTTTAAAATATGTAAATCCATACGCTATATGGATTTTTTATATATAAATATAGCAAAAAACTATAGTTTGAATGATCAAAAAGTATTCAAATTCCTTGTATAAGAGGTTTTAAAGTGTTAAAATTAAGTGTCTAATTTTGAAGTTTTCAAGCAAGTATTAGCATAATAACAGCTTAAAAATAAAAATTATACAATAAAAAAAGGATGATGAAGATGTTTATAAATAAAAAAGAAAAATTTTCCATTCGTAAGTTTAAAGACGGTCGTTCAGACTCAGTCAAAATCGGTACAGTCGGTCTGATTGTCGGTGCAGCCCTTGCAATGGCAGGACAACCCCATATTGCAGAAGCAGCGATGACAGAAAACAGCGACAACACAACAACGATCTCAAATGATAAGGGGTCAGTAATTGTAGATACAGCTAATATTGAGAACCCAGATGCAGGTAGGGCATTTTCAACTGATCCAACTGCAGAGGGAACAAATACAATTACTAAAACTGGAAAAGTAGACTACAAATATGTAACTGCTGAGGGTAATACTGTATTAGAAGAAAACAAAAACCAAAACTCTGGTGCTGATAAAACGATTGAAACACCATACGATGTATACGGTAAATCAGGAGAAGTTTTCAAAGGAACTACAGGTGGTGATGCAGAAGCTAGCGACCTAAACGACGCTAAAGAAAATGGTAAGAAAGAAACAATCGAAAAAGATGGGAAGACTTACCACCTAATCGGAGAACCTAAGGTTGAAACTACTGGAAACGGTGGAGGAGTGTACTCTGACACAACTCTAGGTGATGTAACTGCGAAATTGACTCCAGAAGGGTTAAGTAACGCAGAAGGTAAAATCACTTATGATACTGTAAAACCTGGTGGAAAAGCTTGGATTGTTGAACAAACAGGAAAAGGAACATATGGTAAATATGTACAAGCTGATTCAGGTGCGATCACTTCTGATGCTAAGATGATAGAAGCTTTCAAAGCTGGAGAAGCAACAGCAAAAAACTTCACTTCAGCTAACGTAACAGCTGATGGTGGAATCAAAGAAGGTGATTATGTTTTCGTCCTTGAGAAAAATACCTATGTAACAGCTAAAACTGAGAGTTTCTCTTTAACAGCACAGATACAATTGTCATCTAGTGATAATGTAGCAGATGATAAAGATGGAACTGGGGCTACTTTAAATAGAACATATGCAATGGTACAAAACTTTAAAGCGGCTCCAGATACTTTAACAGGAGAAGCCAACAAAACTCTTGTAAAAAACTATCTTGCATATCTTCAAGAAAAAGGATTTGAAGATAACCTCCTTAATTTCAAACGATATATTACTTTAGGAATGGCGGCAAAAACTGGTGGTCCTCTGGAGATTAGTGCTGATAAGGGAGATCAAGTTGATGATAAAGGAAGACCTACAAGTGATATAACAGCTGATATAGCAAGCGTTACTGATCAAGAAACAAGTACTTTAGAAGATAGTAGTGATTTTCTTCTTAAATTTTCTGATCCTTCGCCGGAAGTTGAAGAGTATTCTTACCGTGACGAAATCACTCCTCTTCGTGCATACCGTTTAGCAAGTGGTACTACAACAATCACTTACACTTATGCAGAAGAAAAAACTCGTGAAATCGAGAAAAAAGGTTCTGTAGTCGTTAACTACCAAACAGAAGACGGAACAGAATTAAAAGCTCCTTACACTGATACTCCTGAAACAGTAGCTGAAGTAGTAACTGAGAAATACTATGTTGATGCTGATGGAAATGATGTAATTGTAAGTAGTACTACAGCTTCTAAAAACGTACCTTACAACACTAAAGAAAATGAAACTGAAAAACCTCAAAAACTTACAGATGCACAAGGAAATGTTTACTACCTAAACGAAGCAAACACAATGACATCTGTAAATGGTACAGAAACTACATCACCAGCTGAAACAGGAACAGTAGTAGAAGGTGTTACAAAAGTAACTTACATCTATGAAAAAGCTGGATCAGTAATCGTTAACTACAAAACAGAAGATGGAACTCCACTTGCAGGAACAGTAGTAGACGAAGATGGAGCTGGTAAAACTGTAGAATCAGGTGCAAAAGACATTGATAATGGTAAACCAGGTACAGCTTATAACACTGCAGACAATGGAATGAAACCAACTCGTATTAAAACTGCAGAAGGCAAAGTATACGAATTAGTTCCAGACTTAACTGAAGGTGAAGAAACAGGTGAGGTTGAATCAGGAACAACTAAAGAAGTAACCTACGTTTACAAAGAAGTTAAAGGTAATGTTGTCGTTAAGTATGAAGATACTGAAGGTAACACACTTGCTGATGACGAAAAAGATGAAACAGATGCTTCTCTAAATGTTAAATACGATACAGCTGACCACAAAAAAGAATCTATCGAGAAAGATGGTGTTAAATATTACTTAACAGCTAAAGAACTGAAAGATGGTTCTAAACCAGCTACTGGAGACGTAGTAGAAGGAACAACTACAGTAACTTACGTTTACGAAAAAGCTGGATCAGTAATCGTTAACTACCAAACAGAAGACGGAACTCCATTAACAGGTACTGCAGATGGTGCAAATGTAGCTTCAGGTGCTAAAGACACTACAGACGCTAAAGCAGGAACTGACTACAACACTGCAGACAACGGAATGAAACCAAACCGTATTACAACTGCAGAAGGTAAAGTATACGAATTAGTACCAACAGCAACTAAAGGTGAAGAAACTGGTAAAGTTGTTGCAGGTGAAACGAAAGAAGTAACCTACGTTTATAAAGAAGTAAAAGGTAATGTTGTCGTTAAGTATGAAGATACTGAAGGTAACGTAATCGCAGAAGACGAAAAAGACGAAACAGATGCTTCTCTAAACGTTAAATACGACACAGCAGACCACAAAAAAGCTG
Source organism: Streptococcus pseudopneumoniae (assembly GCF_001072665.1). Taxonomy (GTDB): domain Bacteria; phylum Bacillota; class Bacilli; order Lactobacillales; family Streptococcaceae; genus Streptococcus; species Streptococcus pseudopneumoniae_S. Next base: position 11,934 of record NZ_JVJI01000081.1, read on the forward strand.
AAATCACCAAAGACGGTGTTAAATACTACCTAACAGCTAAAGAATTGAAAGATGATTCTAAACCAGCCACTGGAGATGTTGTTGAAGGTACAACTACAGTAACTTATGTTTATGAAAAAGCTGGACAAGTAGTCGTTAACTATCAAACAGAAGATGGAACTCCATTAGTAGGTGTTGACCCAGCTGGTGCAAATGTAGCTTCAGGTGCTAAAGACACTGTAGATGGAAAACCAGGATCAGATTATGATACTTCTGATAACGGAATGAAACCAGCTCGTATCACAACTGCAGAAGGCAAAGTATACGAATTAGTACCAACAGCAACTAAAGGTGAAGAAACTGGTAAAGTTGTTGCTGGAGAAACTAAAGAAGTAACATACGTTTATAAAGAAGTAACTGGTGATGTAGTAGTTCACTATGTTGACACAGAAGGTAACAAAATCGCAGCTGATAAAGACGACCTTAAAGGTGCATCTCTAAGCGAAAAATATGATACTGCTGTTGATAACAAACCAGAAAAAATCACTGCAGAAGACGGAACTGTATACTACATTACAAAAGCTGGTCTTAAAGATGATTCTAAACCAGAAACTGGAAACGTAGTTGAAGGTAAAACTGATGTAACTTACGTTTATGAAAAAGCTGGATCAGTAATCGTTAATTACCAAACAGAAGACGGAACTCCATTAGTAGGAACTGCAGACGGTAAAGATATTGCTTCAGGTGCTAAAGATACTGACAATGGAAAACCAGGTTCTGAATACAACACTGCAGATAACGGAATGAAACCAAACCGTATCACAACTGCAGAAGGAAAAGTCTACGAACTAGTGCCAGCATCAGTTAAAGGTGATGAAACAGGTACGGTAGAAGCTGGACAAACGAAAGAAGTAACATACGTTTATAAAGAAGTAAAAGGTAATGTAGTAGTTCACTATACAGATGAGGCAGGAAACAAAATTGCTGAAGATGCTAAAGATACAACAGATGGATCAATTAGCACACCATATGATACTTCTGATAACGGAATGAAACCAGAACGTATTACGACTCCAGAAGGCAAAGTTTACCAATTAGTACCAACAGCAACTCAAGGTGCTGAAACTGGTAAGGTTACTGAAGGAACTACAGAAGTAACCTATGTTTATAAAGAAGTAACTGGAGATGTAGTCGTTCACTACGTTGATACAGAAGGTAACGTAATTGCGGAAGATAAAGAAGATACGAAAGGTGCTTCTCTAAACGCTAAATACGATACAACTGACAACAAACCAGAGAAAATCGAAAAAGACGGAACTGTTTACTACTTAACAGAAAAAGCTCTTAAAGATGACTCTAAACCAGAAAACGGAGACGTAGTAGAAGGTAAAACAGAAGTAACATACGTTTACGAAAAAGCTGGACAAGTAGTCGTTCATTACACTGACGAAAAAGGTAACACTATTCAAGCAGATGCTGTTGATACAAAAGACGGTAAACCAAACTCAGACTACAACACTGCTGATAACGGAATGAAACCAAACCGTATCACTACTCCAGAAGGTAAAGTATACGAATTAATCCCTCAGTCAACTAAAGGTGATGAAACAGGTAAAGTTAAAGCTGGAGAAACGACAGAAGTAACTTACGTCTACAAAGAAATCACTGGTAATGTCGTCGTTCACTACGTTGATACAGAAGGAAACACACTTGCTGAAGATACGAAAGATGTAGAAAATGGATCACTAAGTGAGAAATATGACACAACTGACAACAAACCAGCTAAACTTGAAAAAGATGGACAAGTTTACTACTTGACAGCTAAAGAATTGAAAGACGGTTCTAAGCCAGAAAACGGTGCTGTTGTAGAAGGAACTACAGAAATCACTTATGTATACGAAAAAGCAGGAAACGTTCTTGTTCATTACGTAGACGAAGCTGGAAACACTCTTCAAGCAGATGCTGTTGATACAAAAGATGGTCAACCAGGAGCTAAATATGATACTTCTGATAACGATATGAAACCAACTCGTATCACTACTCCAGAAGGAAAAGTATATGAACTCGTACCAGCATCAACTAAAGGTAACGAAAACGGAAGTGTTGAAGCAGGTAAAACTACAGAAGTGACTTATGTCTACAAAGAAGTAAAAGGAAACGTCGTCGTTCACTATGTAGACGAAGCTGGAAACACAATCGCAGAAGACATTAAAGATACGACTGATGGATCTGTAAGCTCAGCATATGACACAAGTGACAACAAACCAGCTACAATCACTACAAAAGATGGTAAAGTATATGTACTTGTACCAACTTCAACTAAGGGTGAAGAGTCTGGTAAAGTAACAGAAGGAACAACAGAAGTTACTTACGTTTATAAAGAAGTAACTGGAGATGTAGTAGTTCACTACGTTGACACAGAAGGCAACGTGATTGCTGAAGATAAAGAAGATACTAAAGGTGCTTCTCTAAACGCTAAATACGATACAACTGACAATAAACCAGCAACAATCGAAAAAGATGGTGTTAAATATTACTTAACAGAAAAAGCTGTTAAAGACGATTCTAAACCTGAAACAGGAGATGTAGTAGAAGGTAAAACTGAAGTAACTTACGTTTACGAAAAAGCAGGACAAGTAGTAGTTCACTATGTAGACGAAGCTGGAAACACAATCCAAACTGACGCTGTTGATACCAAAGACGGTAAACCAGGAGCTGCTTACAACACTACTGATAATGATATGAAACCAACTCGTATTACAACTGCAGAAGGAAGAGTATACGAATTAGTACCAGCATCAACTAAAGGTAACGAAAACGGAAGTGTTGAAGCAGGTAAAACAACAGAAGTAACATATGTGTACAAAGAAATTAAAGGAAACGTAGTCGTTCATTATGTAGACGAAGCGGGTAACACAATCGCAGAAGACGTTAAAGATACTACAGACGGATCAGTAAGCTCAGCATATGACACAACTGACAACAAACCAGCTACAATCACTACGAAAGATGGAAAGCTATACGTATTAGTACCAACTTCAACTAAAGGTGATGAAAATGGTAAAGTAACAGAAGGAACAACAGAAGTAACTTACGTTTATAAAGAAGTCAAAGAAGGTACTACAAATGGAGGCTCACTCACTCCATCTCAACCAGGTTCTCCATCAACACCTTCAACAAACCCAACAAGTCCGGTGAAACCGACAGACCCAAGTCAACCAACAACACCGGCTAACCCAGCAACCCCAGCTGCCCCAGCTAACCCAGCAACACCGGTTGCTCCGGCTAATCCAACTAACCCAACAACACCGGCTAACCCAGCAACTCCAACGATGCCATCAGCACCAGTAAATGGTAAAGCACCACAAGCTCCAGTAGCTCCATCAGAAGCTAAAGGACAAGCTGAACTTCCTAATACTGGTACAGAAGACCATGCTAGCCTAGCAGCACTTGGACTTTTAGGTGTCTTGAGCGGATTTGGGCTTGTTGCTCGTAAGAAAAAAGAAGACTAAATTTAATTAGATTTTCTGATAAGAATAAGGAGTAGGATATCATATCCGCTCCTTTTTCTATGTAAATATGAGGTAATTTTTAAGCTTTTTTGAAAGTTATTAATCATATTTCTGAAGCTATTAATTATCTTTGCTTTTTTATATATCAACATCGATTAAAATATCGAATTGCTTGACATAGTGAATAGATAGAGTTATTATATATATTATACAATAGGTGAAGTCAGGGATTTTCTTAGTATCTATTTAAGGATTTTACTGACTTTTCTTGATGTAAATAAAAATATAAGAAAAGGAGTAGTAATGTACTCACGAATAAAAAAATATCATGGACAAAAGGTTCAACGATTTTCAATCCGAAAGTATAGTTTCGGTGCAGCATCGGTAGCGATTGCAGCGCTTATGATGTTTGGAGGTGGAGCCACTGCAAAAGCTGACACTATTCAAGGAAACGATGCAAGAACGAGCTCAAATTTGTCTAATCCACAGTCATCGCCATCTCAAGAAAACCTAAATCACGAAGAGAATGTTGCGAGCTCTGATGCTAAGGGAAAAGAAATTCCTTCTAAAGATCCAGTTTCTAAACCAGTAGTAACTTCAGCTGAAGCTTTAGTTAATGAAGATAGGGTAGCACCAGAAAATATTGCAAAGGTAGACTTCAGTAAGTTATCAGAAGCGATTTCACGTATTCAATCAGCTATCGATAAAGTTGAAATTAGTAATAAAACATCAAAAACTATTGAGGATGCAAAGGCAGCACTATTAGAAGCTCAAGCTTTATCAGCAAATGATAAAGCAACTCAGGCAGAGGTAGATAAAACTGTTGCAAGATTAGGAGAAAAGGCTTTTGTAATTGAGAGCATGCCAAAAGTGTCTCCTGCTGTAGAAGATAAATCAGAAACAGAAGCTAAAGTAGAAAAAACAAATAAAAACCAAGATCCACGAAACGGAAAAGCAATTCCTGGTAAAGGGGAAAGTGGGTTTAGAGCGACTCCTACTGGTGTAGGGGAACAAGCAGCGGAAGGTCCTACAAGTAATAATAAGAGGGGGGTAGGAGCTAACCCAGTAGATAACGTTATTTCAAGTTTGAAAAATCAATTTGGGGATATTGATTTCAATACTCCAGATGTTGAAACAAAATCCGCAACTGTTGAAAATCAATATTCAAGAAATAATGCTAGTAGTCCAAATCCAGCCCCAGTGAAGTTAGGGAAAATTACTTACAATTGGAAAGAAAAACGAATCGAAAATGAAATTGATGGTTGGAAGATAGAAGGTACAAATAATTATGTAACAGCTATTAAACCAGAAGCTCCAACAGAAGTTGCGACTGATAGACCTGCTGGATTTGAACCAAAACCATCTAAAGTTTACGATAATAATGGAAGTATTGATAGACAGTATAACGATACTCCTACTCCAGACAATCCTTTAGCGCCTAATAAAGCTAATCAAAACTATGCAAATGGTGTCAACTACTCAAGTGTACCTGGTGTTCCTTTAAATAATGCAGAACATTCTGCTGTCGGTAAAGGCTATTATATTCAGTTAAATAAAAAAGGTACACAAATTTCGAAAGAATTTAATGTCAATCCGAATTCTAGATTATATCTTAGTGCATTAACGGGTGGTGCATATGGGAATATGGGTACTGCTGGTACTGGTGAAAAAGTAGAAATTACCGTTACAGATGCAGACACAGGTGAAGTTTTAACAACACTGAAAGATGCGAATAATAATAGTGAAACAACACACGTTTCAACTCCGTATGGTGATGGAGGGAATGGTAATGGTTTCGGATTCTGGAGAACGATTATTAATACTCCAAATACTACGAAAAAAATTAAAGTAACGATCAAAGCATTAGAAGATGGTCCAGCGTTTAAAAAGACTTACCCAGTAAATGGTAAAACAGAAATTGAAGATGGATATTTTGTAGGTGGGGTCAACTTAGCTGTTGGTGCTGCATTAGAAATGACAACAGATGTTGTTCGTAATAATGCTACATCCTCTTATGGAGAAGACACTCTCTATAAAGACAAAGAATCCGGTCAATTAAGAGTTACTGTGAAAAACGTTGGTGGGTTACCAACGTACGGCGCTTATGAATACACAATTAAAATTCCTGAAGGTGTCGAATTAAAAGATTCTCTAAAAAAAGCAAATGAATGGAATTGGCCTGGTCCTTTCCAAGTCGTATCGTATGATGAAGCTACAAGAACGCTTAGATTGAAATTCAATGCAGGGGATTCAGATCCAGCAAAGAATGGGACAAGAACATTCGGTATTGATTTCACAACGGCAAAAAATTTCAAAGGGACAGCTACTTTTAAGGTAACTGCAGAAATTAAAGAAGGATTTACAGATTTACAAGGCAACAGAGTATTAGAAAATACAGGTGTTGTAAATCCAAATAGTCCATATAGAAATACATTTAATGCACTAGGAAATACAGACAATCCAGATTACTACTACAACAAAACAATTTACATCGATACGATTAAACCAGTAACTCCTACTGTGGAACCAGTTCATACTGATAGCATTAATGGAGAAAAAACTGATAAAAATCAACCAACAGAATTATTAATTTCTGTTCCAACAGAAAAAGATACTAATTTAACAGATGTACCTAGAGAAAAACAAGATATCGCTGACAATGATAGAAACAATGGAACGGACCGTGATGCTGATACTGAGGTAGACAATATTAAAGAAGCTATTGGTGGAGTAACTTCAATGAAAGTTACGTTACCAAATAGTAAAACTCCAATTACTTTAAATAAAAAAGAAGATGGTTGGTATATTGGTGAAACAAAAGTTGAAGTACGCGATGGTAAATTAGTTGTTCCAGTTCCAAAAGGAACAGATTTGACAGAAGCGAATGAGACAACAAATCCTGACAAACGTATCAAAGTTACTGTGCTTGATAAAGCAGGTAACGAATCAGATCCAGCTTATGCTAATGTTCTAAACGAAGCTCCAACAGTAGCAGTTGAGAAAAAAGATTTATATGTTTATAAAACCAAAGAAGCTGACAAATGGAATAATGATAAAGTTCTAGAAAAAGCGAAACCATCAGCAACTGACTTAGAAGATGATCGTGATGGAGTTGATTCTACTAAACCAACAATCGCAGTAAGTGATGCAGGTAATCTAGATACAACTAATGTTGGAGATTACACTGTAAAAGTTCAATCAACTGATAGTGAAGGTAAGAAATCAACAGAAACAAATGTCACTGTCCATGTCTTAGACTTAATTAAAGTAGACCCAACAGTAACAACTGATCCAACAAATCCAAGCACAACAGCTCCAGTATCTCCAAAAACAGCAGATACACCTGTAAAAGAAGGAGATGAAAATCTTGGTAAATATCCAGCAGGAGTTACTCGTGAGGACTTAGTTAAAGAAGTTACACGTACAATTAAGTATCTAAAAGAAGAAGATGCAAACAAAGATAATGCTACTCCTTTATATGCTGAAAAGGTGCAAAAAGTAACTTACAAACGTACAGCAACAGTTAATCCTGAAACAAAAGAAGTAACTTACTCTGATTGGGAAGTTTACAATGAAGCGGATAAACTAACTGATGCTAAAGCAGATGGTACTAATGGTAAGTATAACTCAGTTGAATCTCCAGTTATTAATAATTATTTATTAGTGGATAATGCGGATAAACTTGTTCCAGAAAAAGATGCTCCTAAGCCAGCACAAAATGGAACAGCAACTTCTGAAGTGAAGAAAGTTCTTTATAAAGAAATTGGTTCATTTGTACCTGAGTACCCAGCAGGCAAGAAACCACAAGGAGCACCAGATAAGATTTCTTATCCAAATAACCCGAATGATCCAACGGTTCCAGGTGATTTTAGCACGATAACAATTCCATATGTTCCAGGTTATACTCCAGTATATAATGGACAAGAATTGACACCGAAAAATCCAAATGATCCAACTCAAGGCTATAAAGTTCCAGATGGATTTACACCAACGGATAAATTTGGGGAATCACCAATTACATATACACCTTCTACTCAAACAGCTAAAGTAGTGATTGAGAAGAAAGTCGATGGAGCCGCAAATGAAGTGGTTTCTAGCTTTGATTTAACAGGTAAATCTGGTTCAGAATTACCAGCAAATACAGATATTGACAACAAAATCAAAGAACTTAAGAACCAAGGTTATGAAGTAGAAAGTGATGACTATAATACTCAGGATAATCATCATCCAATTTTTGATGACAAGGAAGATATTAACCCAACAGATGGTTCATCATCACCTTCTCAAACATTTAAAATTGTGGTTAAACCTAGAATCATTGAAGTACCTTCATCAACACCACATGAAAAAGATAGTCCAGTAGATCCAAATGGGGATACCCCAGAACTTAAATGGCCTGAGGGATTAGCTGAATCTGACTTGAACACAACAGCTAAACGTGTGATTTCATATGTGAAGAAAGATTCAGATACAGCAGCTGAAGAAAAAGCTAAGGATGATACTGTTCAAACGGTGCCATTCACAAGAAAAGCAACCGTTAATCTTGTCACAAAAGAAGTAAGCTATACTGATTGGGAAAATCCAAATAAAACATGGGATAAAGTTGGAGTAGATGTTCTACCAGGATATATTGCTGATAAAAAAGAAATTCCAGCTAAAGAAGCATCAACCCCTGCAAAAGATACAAAAGTAATCCCTGATGAAACGGATAAAGTTACTTATACGAAGATTGGAAGCTGGATTCCTGTTGATCCAACCACTGGTAAGGATGGAGATCCGATTCCATTCCCTAACGATCCAAATGATCCAACCAAGACTGGTGAAATTACACAAATTATTCCTCATAAAGATGGATATACTCCAAAAGATGGAAATGGAACACCATTAGAACCAGTAAATCCTGCAAATCCAGAAGAAGGTTATAAACCACCAAAAATTACGGATCCAAAAGCAAATATCAAGATTACCTATGATAAAGACGATCAAAAAGCAAAAGTAAAATTTGTTTCAGTAGATGATGAAGGTGTTGAAACACCATTAGATACGAAATATAATATTGATGATCTTGCTGGTAAATCAGGAGATAAAATTCCAGAAGAAAAAGTTCAAACACGTGTTGATGTTTTGAAATCTATGGGATATGATGTTGTAGATAATCCATTTGATCAGGATCCAACGTTTGATACTAAGAAAGAAATAGATCAAGAGTTTACAATTAAAGTTAAACCACAAGTTTCAACTGCAAAACCTGTTTATGTAGTAGAAGGAGATAAACCATCTTCAGAAAAATTAAAAGATGCTGTTACTACTAAAGGAAATGAGAAAACAGTAGATGAAACTAAACTTCCTGATACAACTGATAAAGTTGGGGATGACACATTAACAGCTCCTGTGACAGTGACATACGGTTCAGGGGATAATAAACGTGAAGAAACTGTTAATGTACCGATTAAAGTTGTTGAAGGATATCCACAAATTGTCCCAGTAGATCCAAAAGAAGCTCCAAAAGCAGAAGATAGTATCAATCCAGATGATTATCCAGCTGGTTCTAAATTCACTTACGAAAAAGAACCAGATACAACAACACCTGGAGATAAAGGGGTTAAGGTTATTGTTACTGATGAAAATGGAAATGAACTAGTAAGAGTTCCAGCAACAGTACGTGTAGTTGACAGTATTCCACAATACGTTGTGGCTGATAAAGCTAATAAACAACCAGAAGCTAAACAAAGTATCACACCGGGTGAATATCCAGACGGAACGGAATTTACTTATGAAACTCCAGTAGATACAACTACATCGGGAGAGAAAGATGTAGTCGTTGTGGCTAAAGTTGGTGAAGATACGATTGTTAAAGTTCCAGCTAAAGTTGTGGTAGTAGATCCTGAAGTGCAATATGTATTTGAAAATCCTCAAAATACACAACCAGATCCATCTGAAAGCATTAATTCTGATCAATATCCAGACGGAACTAAGTTCACCTATAAAGATGGTGATGTAGATACAACAACACCTGGAGATAAGAAAGTAACAGTAGTTGCGAAAGATGGTGAAGATAAACTTGTAGAAGTCCCTACGGTCGTTAAAGTATTACCAGTTGTTAAACCAACGGGAGTAACAGTACTTAAAGATAGTACAGATTTAGAAACAATGGTTAAAGCAAAAGCTCAAGAAGTGGTGGATGCATTACCAAAAGATAGTATTCCTGCAGGTGTAACAGTAACTGTTAAAGAAGTGAAAGAAAAACCTGAAACAACTGCTACAGGAGAACAAAAACCAGCTAAGGTAGTTATTGAATATACTGATGATAAAGGCCGTGTAGTTGGATCTAAAGAAGTAGAAGTTCCGGTAACGGTAGTTGGTTCAACACCAAAATCATTGGTAGTCTTTGAAGGTGATACAGTAGAATCTAAAACTGTTCAAGATGCAGTAACACCAGGAGCTAATGGAACTAAAGGTAATCCTGTAATTCCAGAAGACCTAACAAAAACAACGGGTAAGAAAGAAGTAACAGTCCCTGTAACTTACGACGGAATTAAAGCTCCAGAACAAGTGAAAGTACCAGTGACAGTATTGCCAGTTGCTAAAGGTGAAGTAACAGTACCAAAAGGTGAAACTACAGATAAAGTTAAAGAAGTAGCTAAAGCTAAAGCAGAAGAAGTAGCAAACTCAGCAGATTTCAAAGCTAAATTACCAGATGGTGCCAAAGATGTAGAAGTTGGAGCGATTACAGAAGAAGTGCTTGCAACCATTACATCGGAAGCAGGAACAAACAGAGGAACTGTAAAAGTCCCAGTAACCTATACAGTAGATGGCGTTAAGTATACAAAAGATGCAGAAATTACTGTAAGTGTAGTTGGTTCAAATGCTGATCCAGTATACGTTGTTGAAGGCGACAAACCTGAAGTAGCCAAAGTAAAAGATGCAGTAACACCAGGACAAGGTGGAACAGTACAAGATCCAACAGAAGCTGATTTACCAGATACAAAGGATAAAGTTGGATCAACAGATGTAACAGTACCAACTAAAGTTAAGTATGCAAATGGTGAAGAGACAGTAAAAGTCCCAGTGACAGTATTACCAAAAGTAACTCCAGAAGGTGTAACAGTTCTTAAAGATAGTGATAAGCAAGAGCTAGAAAAAGCTATTAAAGAACAGGCTGAAAAAGCAGCTAATAACGTGAAGGGGCTCCCATCAGGAGTTACTGTAACAGTTACAGAAGTTAAAACAGGAACAGTACCACCTACAGCAACAGTTGGTGTACAAATCCCAGCGACAGTAGTGGTAGAGTATGTGAAAGATGGTAAAGTAGTTGCGACTAAAGAGGTACCTGTACCTGTTAACGTAGTAGAAGTCGTTCCAGTCTCAATAGAGACACCAGTCACCTCTACCCCATTAACACCAGAAGATTACACTAAAGGCATCAAGATTCCAGAAGGTGGCAAGGTAACCAATGTTGAAAACATTCCAGACTTAACAACACCAGGTAAGAAAGATCCAGTTAAAGTCACGGTTGAATTACCAAATGGCAAAGTGATTACAGTAGAAGTCCCAGTTAATGTAACACCTGTTAAAGAGATTGAGACACCAGTCACCTCTACCCCATTAACGCCAGAGGATTACACTAAAGGCATCAAGATTCCAGAAGGTGGCAAGGTAACGAATGTTGAAAATATTCCAGACTTAACAACACCAGGTAAGAAAGATCCAGTTAAAGTAACGGTTGAATTACCAAATGGAAAAGTGATTACAGTA
>NZ_JVJI01000007.1:0-30906 GCF_001072665.1 Streptococcus pseudopneumoniae
CTTTTCTTTTAACATATGTTCTGGTTGAATTATTTTACTATTCTCGGAAAAGAAGGATGGCCTTCTTGATAGGGCACGAACTTAGGCATTTACAATATTATAAAATTACGCCAGTAAAAATTGACTTTAAACAATTGCTAGGATTTATAGTGGTTATTGGTGGGCTAGCATTTTTTATGCCAATGTATTATTTCTACTCAGGTAACTTACTTTTTGGCTTAATGGCCAATGCAATCATCTTTCTATATTTGTCGGCTTCTAATGTTGCATATGGAACTGAAAGCCATCACTTATATAAAATAAATGATAAAAAACTAAAATAAGATGTAGCCGATATCAAGATACTCCTCATAGCTTGGGAAAACTCATGTTTTCTTAGATTAGTAAGGATTAAAATGCAAAAAATAAAATTATATTATAAAGGGAATTTTCGATACCTATTATTTCATTATCAGGGGAAACAGTATCTATTAGATAGATCTCCTAAACATTTTCTCGGATATTTCTGTTTGCCTTTAAACTGGTATTTTTATCAGAAAGTTTATGCTATCTCAGATGAAGAACTTTTTAAAATCGAAGAAAAAAACTCTAAGGCGAGCAAATTTATCCTTCCAACATCATTAGCTGCAGGATTGGCAGTTTTTGTGAATGCCTGGGCTCGTATGAATCATATTGATTTATTTGCCAACTTTTATGTGAATTTTTCGATAGTAACTAGTTTGCTTTTAGTAGTTATTGGTTTATTATTGTCTTTTAGTTTGCTTCAGCTTTTATATTCTAAAAAGAAAAAAAGTTTGGAGGAATTACTTAATAGATCATTGGAACAATCTATTTATTTTAAGATAAAACCAGTAAATTCATCGCGTTTTTACGTAAAAATGCTTCTTTTACGAGTATGTTTCTTTGCTTTAGCTCTTATATTTGCCTTAGCTTTTATTTATATAAAAAATGTTGCCATGCTTTTGATAATGATTTTAACAATGTTCATTTCTCTAGCAACCATAAATGTTGCCTTTGCACCTGGAGAAGAACGGGAATATGAGATAGTTGATGTTTTATCAAAGTTGAAATAAAATGTTGTTTTACCTAAATTCAGTGCTATATTTTTTATATTATTGAGATTTATTATTTAAAAAAATAAAATTATTACTTAAATATCGAAAGGAAGAAAAGATTATGTTACCTATTGGAAGTATTGTTTATTTAAAAGATGGAACCCGTAAAATTATGATTCTTAATCGGGGAGCTTTCATTGACAATGATGGAGAAAAAGTAATTTTTGATTATTCAGGATGCATATACCCAGTAGGGCTTGATGCTGAACAAATTTTATATTTTAATAAAGAAAATATTGATAAAGTTCTTTTTAAAGGTTACAGTGATAACGAAGAGGAACGATATCAAGAACTTTATAGTCAGTGGCTCTTAGAAAATGAGAATAATTTTCAAAGGGGCAAGGTCGATTAATAGATTAGCTTCCGTTGAAGCGTTTATCTCTTATAATAGGAATCGATTTGACATTATTGAGAATACTATCACTTTTAATGATTGATGTTATTGATTAAAATAATTGCAAATAAAGTAAATAACTTTCAACTATTCAGGCGGATGATTTTTTCTGGTAACGTTATAAAATCTTAGAAGACATCAAAACGTTATTAGAAAAACACACATTATAGAATCATTGTCTACGATTGTAGATATAATAAAAGAGAGAATCAAGTTTCTCTCTTTTATTATATCTAAGTAGATGTGGATCTTTTATTTTGTAGGTAGTGCAATTTCATTTAGATATTTCTTATATACTAAATGCTGAAAAGTTGTCCGAGCAGGAAGGTAACTCCCATGGTTAAAAGACCAATAGCTAGGTTTCGAATCATAGCTGTTTTGGTTGGAGCTTTTCCAAGTTTGGCACTAGTGTAACCAGTGAGAAGAAGGGCCACACCGACGATAAGGACAGTAGCAGGGATGCGGTATTCACTTGGGAAAATGGTTACTGAGAGCATTGGAGGCAAACTTCCAAGGAAAAAGGCAACAAAGCTAGAAATCGCAGCGTGCCAAGGATTGGTAAATTCTTCATACTCAATCCCGTATTTTTCCTCTACCAGAGCCTTGAGTGGATTTTTAAGGAAGGCCTTGTTGGTCAAGAGTTGGGCTGATGTTTCACACTCGCCATTTTGAATATAGGCGGCATAGAGAGACTTTTTGGCTAACTCTATATCTTGGTCTAGCAAGACTTGCTCCCGAGCAACGGCTGCTTCCTCTGTATCTTTTTGAGTCGAAACGGATACATATTCTCCACCAGCCATAGAAAAGGCACCAGCCAAGATAGCCGCAAAGCCTGATAAAAAGATGATCCAGATATTGGTCGTAGCACTTGCAACACCGATAACCACACCAGCAATGGAAATAATTCCATCATTGGCACCAAGAACACCAGCACGCAGGATATTTAAACGACCTGCAAAATTTGAATCAATTTCGTGATTTGTTTCTGACATATTATTCTCCTTTTTATCCAGTATAAAGGAAACAGGTAATGAAATCAATCTTTTAAAAGTATCTGAAAAAAGTTGCACGATTTTAATTTTATGAGCTTTTTTAAAAGATAGAAACAGCACTAGCTAGTAGAGAAGGATAAAAGAGAAGCAAAGCTGATAGACTAGTCCTTTTTCTAGTTATCTATGGTATAATAGGAGGTAGATTTACTAATCGGAGTAAGAAAGATTTTATGATTAAACTAGTAGCAACGGATATGGACGGAACCTTCCTAGATGAGAATGGACGCTTTGATATGGACCGCCTCAAGTCTCTCTTAGCTTCCTACAAGGAAAAAGGGATTTACTTTGCGGTGGCTTCGGGGCGCGGATTTCTATCCTTAGAAAAACTATTTGCTGATGTTCGTGATGACATTATTTTTATCGCGGAAAATGGCAGTTTGGTCGAATATCGAGGTCAGGACTTGTATGAAGCGACTATGTCTCGTGAGTTTTATCTATCAACTTTTGAAAAGCTGAAAACGTCACCTTATGTAGATATCAATAAACTGCTCTTGACGGGAAAAAAGGGAGCTTATGTTCTAGATACGGTTGATGAGACCTATTTGAAAGTGAGTCAGCACTATAATGAAAATATTCAAAAAGTAGCGATTCTGGAAGATATTAAAGATGACATTTTCAAATTTACGACCAACTTCACAGAAGAAACGCTTGAAGCTGGGGAGACTTGGGTCAATGAAAATGTCCCTGGTGTTAAGGCTATGACAACTGGTTTTGAATCCATTGATATTGTTCTGGACTATGTCGATAAGGGAGTGGCCATTGTTGAATTGGCTAAAAAACTTGGCATCAAAATGGATCAGGTCATGGCTTTTGGAGACAATCTAAATGACTTGCATATGATGCAGGTTGTGGGACATCCTGTAGCTCCTGAAAATGCACGACCAGAGATTTTAGAATTAGCAGAAACTGTGATTGGTCACCATAAGGACCAGTCGGTTATAGCTTATATGGAGGGCTTATAATGGCAGATATAAAATTGATTGCATTGGACTTGGACGGGACCTTGCTGACTACTGATAAAAGGCTGACGGATCGTACCAAGGCAACCCTGAAAGCTGCGCGTGATCGTGGTATCAAGGTTGTATTGACAACTGGTCGTCCCTTAAAAGCCATGGATTTTTTTCTCCATGAGCTAGGGACTGACGGCCACGAAGATGAGTATACGATTACTTTTAATGGTGGTTTGGTTCAGAAAAATACAGGTGAAATCCTTGATAAGACAGTCTTTTCATATGATGATGTGGCACGCTTGTATGAGGAAACAGAGAAATTATCACTGCCTCTTGATGCTATCTCAGAAGGAACTGTTTATCAAATTCACTCCGACCAAGAAAGTCTTTATGCCAAATTTAATCCAGCTTTGACCTTTGTTTCAGTGGATTTTGAAGACTTATCTAGTCAAATGACTTACAATAAATGCGTGACTGCCTTTGCTCAAGAACCCTTGGATGCAGCCATTCAGAAGATTTCTCCAGAATTGTTTGACCAATATGAAATCTTTAAATCACGTGAAATGTTGCTAGAGTGGTCACCAAAGAATGTTCATAAAGCAACAGGTTTGGCAAAACTAATCAGCCATCTTGGAATCGACCAAAGCCAAGTCATGGCCTGTGGAGATGAGGCCAATGATTTGGCTATGATTGAGTGGGCAGGGCTCGGTGTTGCCATGCAAAATGCTGTTCCTGAAGTCAAGGCAGTCGCAAATGTGGTAACTCCAATGACCAATGATGAAGAGGCTGTCGCCTGGGCTATCGAAGAATATGTGCTAAAGGAGAACTAAGATATGGGATTATTTGACCGTCTATTCGGAAAAAAAGAAGAACCTAAGATCGAAGAAGTTGTAAAAGAAGCTCTGGAAAATCTTGATTTGTCTGAAGATACAGAAGCTGAGGAAGTTTCTCAAGAAGTAGCAGAAGTTGCTGAAGAATCTTTGCTCCAAGAAGAGGAAAATCAAGACACAGTTGAAGAAAGTCTGGATTCAGAGCCAGATGTAGAGGTTCATCAAGAAGAAGTCGAAGTATTACCAAACTCAGAAGAAGTCACAGAGGAAGAGAAGACTGAGCTTCTAGAGACTGTAGAAGAAAATAGTTCTGAAGTGCTTGAACCAGAAATGACTCAAGCAGAAGAAACTGTTCAGGAAAAATATGACCGCAGTCTTAAGAAAACTCGTACAGGCTTCGGAGCTCGCTTGAACGCCTTCTTTGCTAATTTTCGCTCTGTTGACGAAGAATTTTTCGAGGAACTGGAAGAATTACTGATTATGAGTGACGTTGGTGTACAGGTCGCTTCTAATTTAACTGAGGAACTACGCTACGAAGCCAAGCTTGAAAACGCCAAGAAACCTGATGCACTTCGCCGTGTCATCATTGAGAAATTGGTTGAGCTTTATGAAAAGGATGGCAATTACGATGAACGTATCCACTTCCAAGATGGCTTGACAGTCATGCTCTTTGTTGGTGTTAATGGTGTTGGGAAAACAACTTCTATCGGGAAACTAGCCCACCGCTACAAACAAGCAGGTAAGAAGGTCATGTTGGTTGCGGCAGATACCTTCCGTGCGGGGGCGGTAGCCCAGCTAGCTGAATGGGGCCGTCGTGTGGACGTTCCAGTTGTGACTGGACCTGAAAAAGCTGACCCAGCCAGTGTGGTCTTTGATGGCATGGAACGTGCCGTAGCTGAAGGTATTGATATTCTCATGATTGATACCGCTGGTCGTCTGCAAAACAAGGACAACCTCATGGCTGAGCTGGAAAAGATTGGTCGTATTATCAAACGTGTTGTACCAGAAGCACCACATGAAACCTTCTTGGCTCTTGATGCATCAACGGGTCAAAATGCTCTGGTACAGGCCAAAGAATTTTCAAAAATTACCCCTTTAACAGGAATTGTCTTGACTAAGATTGATGGAACTGCTCGAGGTGGTGTTGTTTTAGCCATCCGTGAAGAACTCAATATTCCTGTAAAATTGATTGGTTTTGGTGAAAAAATCGATGATATTGGAGAGTTTAACTCAGAAAACTTTATGAAGAGTCTCTTGGAAGGCTTAATCTAATCAGAAGCAAAAATCCTGCAAGCTACAAACTTGCAGGATTTTTTGTTATTCTAAACGGCCATCTTGACGATAGGCGATATCTGGTTGCCAAGTCCATTTGGCACCAAATTTTTCAAGTAAGTCAAAGCTTGCTTGAGGTCCCATGCTTCCAGCTTTATAGTCATGAAGTGGGGCACCATTTTCAGCCCAGAGTTCTTCGATACGGTCAATCAATTTCCACGACGCACCAACTTCATCCCAGTGGCTAAAGTTAGTTGAGTTGTTATTTAGGACATCATAAATCAATTTCTCGTATGGTTCTGGAGAAGCACCAGTTGCGGTCGCATCTGTACGGTAATCAAGTGAGTTAGGAGCCAAGTTAAATTCTTCTCCTACCTGCTTCCCATTTAGGCTAAGAGAGAAGCCTTCTGTTGGTTGGATATAGATGGTCAAAATGTTTGGAGCAAGTGGTTCTCCAAAGATAGAATCCATTTGTTTAAAGACGATGTTGACATGAGTTCCTTTTTCAGTCAGACGTTTACCAGTACGGAAGAAGAAAGGAACACCACGGAAGCGATCGCTATCTACAAAGAAAGCACCAGATGCAAAGGTTTCAGTTGTTGATTCTGGATTTACATTTGGCTCGCTACGGTAAGAGATGTATTTCATGCCATCAATCTTACCAGAGCGGTATTGACCACGGATAAAGTGTTCTTTAAGCTCTTCATCAGTTGGATGATAGAGGTTTTTAAAGACCTTAATCTTCTCAGCACGAATCTCGTCTTTTGTGAAGCTTGCTGGCTTGTCCATGGCAAGGAGAGAAAGGAGTTGTAGAGTATGGTTTTGGACCATGTCACGGAGTGCACCAGATTGGTCATAGTAGCCACCACGTTCTTCTACACCCAAGCGCTCCGCAAAGGTAATTTGAACATTGTCGATAAAGTTCTTGTTCCAAACGTTTTCAAAAATCAAGTTTGCAAAGCGAACTGCAAAGATACTTTGGATCATTTCCTTACCAAGATAATGATCAATACGGAAAATTTGTTCTTCGTCAAATGTCGCTAGGAGCTCGTCATTCAACTTGCTTGCAGTTGCGTAATCTGTACCAAATGGTTTTTCAACGATTAAGCGTTCAAAACCTTTACCATCTACAATGTTTTCAGATTTGAGGTGTTTGGCAATAGTTCCAAAGAATTGAGGAGCCATTGACAAGAAGAAGAGCTTGTTGTGTTCAGCTTGGTACTTGTCATTTAGTTCAGCCTGCAATTGACGTAGAGCAATGTAGTGTTCTGTATCATTGACATCATGACTTTGATAGTAGAAGTGGCTAGCGAACTCCTGAGCCTGTTCGGTACTATCTGCCAAATCAAGGATCGATTCGACTACAACAGATTCAAAATATTCCTTGCTCCAAGGACGACGAGCAGTTCCAATAACTGCAAAGTGCTCGGAAAGATTGCCGGATTTATAAAGTCTAAAAAGGGAAGGGTAGAGCTTGCGTTTAGCCAGGTCTCCACTCGCACCGAAAATTGTAACAATAACCTTAGATGACATCTAGCTACCTAATTTCTATTTTTATTCCTAGTCTTGCTAGGTATGAGGAAACCTCATTTCATAAACTTAATTCTAACATAATTTTCCGAAAAATCAAAAAATCCAATACGAGATAGAAAAAAACTGCAAGGAAATCCTTACAGTTTGAGTTTAGACGTTTAAGACCTTGTCTAAGAACTCTTTCAGACGTGGGTGTTGCGGGTTATCAAAGATTTGATCAGGTGTTCCGTCTTCAAGGAATTCACCGTCTGCAGTAAAGATAACGCGGTTAGCAACCTGACGAGCAAATCCCATCTCATGGGTTACGATAATCATAGTCATGCCTTGCTCAGCCAATTCCTTCATAACGTTTAGTACGTCTCCGACCATCTCAGGATCAAGGGCTGAAGTTGGTTCATCAAAGAGCATGATGTCTGGATTCATTGCTAGTCCACGAGCGATAGCCACACGTTGTTTTTGACCACCTGATAGGCTATCTGGGTTAGCATTAGCTTTATCTGCTAGCCCAACCTTTTCAAGCAACTCCATTCCCAATTTCTCAGCTTCTTCCTTAGTCATCAACTTGTGCTCAATAGGCGCAAAGGTGATGTTGTCCAATACGGACATGTGTGGGAAGAGGTTGAAGTGTTGGAACACCATTCCGATATTTTCACGGACGTGGTCAACGTTGGTTGTTTTTTCAGTTAAGTCATAGCCGTTCACAGTGATGTGACCGCTAGTAACTTCTTCTAGAAGATTGAGGCTACGAAGGAAAGTTGATTTACCAGAACCTGAAGGACCGATGATACAAACAACATCTCCTTCATAGAATTTAGTCGTGATTCCTTTTAAAACCTCATTTTTTCCATAATGTTTGTGTAAATCATTTACATCAATTTTTAATTTTGCCATTAACGAATCCTCTTTTCTAAGCGTTTCGCTAGTCTAGTCAAAAGTGTGATAATTACAAGATAGAAGATAGCAAGGATTGCATACATCTTGAAACTTTGGTAGTTACGGGCAATGATAATCTTACCAGTTTGGAAGAGCTCCACCAAACCGATAGCAGATACGATGGTTGTATCTTTAAGTGCGATAACAAATTGGTTGACAAAGTTTGGCAACATCAATTTAGTTGCTTGTGGCAGGATAATCTTACGCATGGTTTTTCCATAAGAGATACCCAAGCTTCTGCTGGCTTCCATTTGGCCAACTGGAACGGCCTGAATACCACCACGAACGATTTCAGCGATATAAGCAGCCGCATTGAGTGAGAGGGCAATAGTACCAGCTACAAAGTCGTTAATTGGACTTTGTTGGCCTGTGATAGACTCGATGAAGTTTGGAATTCCCCAGAAGATGAAGGCTGCAAGAATCATCAATGGAATACCACGGATAACGTCAACGAAAATCTCAGAGATAACACGAAGAGATTTGTAGGGGCTAACGCTAAACATACCGAAGATAATCCCGATAACAATGGCAATAGCAAATGAGATAAGAGCTAAAGCAAGAGTGATACCAAGCCCGCTAAGGAGTTGTTTGTAGTTATTTTGAAGCAAGCCCCAGATAGTTGTCTCATCAACAGTGCTTGTTGATGCAGTTGAAGACTCACTAGCTAGGTATTTATCAAGAATCTTTTGGAATTCTCCGTTTGCTTTAAGGTTTGCAAGTCCGTTGTTGAACATTTCAATCAATTCTGGATTTGCTCCTTTTTTAACAGCAAAGGCTGTTTCACCGATTGGAGTTCCAGCGATTGGTGTTTTCAATTTTTGTCCTTGACTGATAGAATATTTGAGAACAGGCTCATCATCCATAACGGCATCAATGGCACCAGTGTTTAAACTGTCATACATTGAAGAACCATCAGCAAAGGTTTTGATTTTGTAACCGTATTTGCTTTGATTTTCTGTTAGGAAGGTTTGAGAAGCAGTTCCATTTTTAACACCGACTGTCTTTCCTTTTAAATCTTCATAAGAAGCAATGGTACTTGATTCTTTGACACCAAGGATTGTATTAGCAGTGTAGTAGGATTCTGAGAAGTCAAAAGTTGCCTTACGAGCATCTGTGACAGACATACCAGCAATGATACCATCAGCTTGTCCAGCTTGAACAGCACTGATAGCGGCATCAAAACCAGGGTTGGTGATTTCAATTTCGAAACCTTGGTCTTTAGCGATGGCCTTAATCAAGTCCATATCAATACCAGTAAATTGGTTGCTTGAGTTTTGGAAAACAAAAGGTGCAAAAGAAGAATCACTGGCAATGATGTATTTAGCTTTAACAGGAGTTGCTTTTAGACCAGCTGCAGTCGTTGTGGTTGGTACTGCTGAAGAAGATGATGCAGTCCATTTCTTGATGATTTTATCAAGACTACCATCTTTTTTCATTTCAGCCAAGGCTTGGTTAAATTCAGTCACAAGGTGCTCGTATTTACTTCCTTTTTTCACACCGAAAGCAAAACTCCCTACAGCTTCCCCATCCATTTCAATATGGAGGTCTTGACCTTGGTTAATGGCATATTCGATAACAGGTTTGTCATCCATCATGGCATCGATGGCACCAGCACTCAAGCTGTTGTTCATCAAATCACTAGTGTCAAATGTTTTAATAGTAAAGCCGTATTTATCTTTGATTGTTTCAAGAAAACGTTGAGCAGCAGTTCCGTTTTTAACACCAACGGTTTTGCCAGTTAATTGGTCATATTTACTAATCTTGTGTGCCTTTGTAGTTGCAATGACAACTTTTGTATCATAGTAAGTATCAGACATGGTGAAGACTTTTTCACGTTCTTTAGTTTTTGTCATCCCTGCCATGATAGCGTCAGCTTGACCAGCTTGAACCGCATTGACCGCTGCATCAAATCCAGGATAGGACATCTGAATATTCCATCCTTTAATCTCTGCGACTTTGTTAATAATGTCAACATCAATTCCTTTATAAGTTTGATCTGAATCTTTAAACTCAAAAGGTGCATAGGCGGTATCAGACACAATCTTAATCGTCTCAGCTTTTGCAATACCTAATGAGAAAATTGGGAATAAAATTAGCAAAAATGCTAGAAATTTTTTCTTCATTTTTAGTCTCCTTTTCCGAATATTTTCCCATTATATCAGAAAAAACTAAAAAATGCAAATCTAGGGGCTTTTATGTTAGAAGATATAACATAAAAGTCCTTTGTTTCTTTATTGAATTGCTACTATAAAGTGCTATAATAATGGTATATAATAGAAGAAAAGAGGACAGGCATATGAAGAACAAAAGAATATTTAAAGACTTCCAAGCTTCAAAAATGAGTTTAAACATTTACACAAGCCCCTTGTTAGCCTTTGTTTTTGTCTTCATAGGAGAGTTTGTGGCTTATACTTTATATGGTATTAGTTTGTTAGCTCTCGTCGGACTTGCTAGAAATTTTGGAGAAGCTGGTCAAAATCTTGCAAGCTACTTACAGACCTTGCAACAGAGCTTGACGGATAAAACAAGTGATTTTCATTTAATTTTAGAATTGCTGGCCTTTGGTTTTATTCTCAACACAGTGTTCAGATGGACTAGAAAAGTTGAGAAAAGACCTATTCGAACTTTGGGATTTTATAGAGAAAATTTCCTCAGCAGTCTTCTGAAAGGTTTTGGGCTAGGTCTGGCACTTTTTCTTCTTACTTTGTTAGGTTTAGTGGCCTTGGGGCAGTATCATTTTGAGTCTATTCACTTGAATCCTTACTCGCTTGTCTTTGTTGTCTTTACTATCCCATTTTGGATTTTACAGGGGACAGCAGAAGAAGTGGTTTCCCGTGCATGGCTCCTTCCTCAATTGGCATCAAGAACTAATTTAAAACTTGCTGTTCTTATATCTAGCCTATTCTTTACCCTGCTTCATGTGGGAAATTCTGGTCTCACACCTCTATCTCTAGTGAATCTCTTTTTATTCGGAGTTGCTATGTCACTTTACCTCCTCAAAACCGATACAGTTTGGGGTGTTGCAGGTATTCATGGGGCTTGGAATTTTGCTCAAGGAAATCTATTTGGGATTTTAGTTAGTGGTCAACCGTCAGGAACGTCTCTGATTACCTTTTTACCACAAGGTAATCAAGGCTGGTTATCAGGAGGATCTTTTGGGATTGAAGGTTCTATCATGACAAGTTTAGTCTTGTTACTGCTGATTGTCTATCTCGCTTACCAATTAAAGAAAGAAAATGAAAGGATGTGACTTCGGTCCGTCCTTTTCTTCGTGAAAATGCTATAAGTATGCTAAAATAGGAATAGCACATGGAAAGAGGATTCTTATGATCAATCGCATTACAGATAATCAATTTAAACTAGTATCAAAATATCAACCATCAGGAGATCAACCACAAGCTATCGAGCAGTTGGTAGATAATATCGAGGGTGGAGAAAAAGCTCAGATTCTGATGGGGGCGACTGGAACAGGGAAGACCTATACCATGAGTCAGGTCATTTCCAAAGTCAATAAACCTACTCTGGTCATTGCCCACAATAAAACTCTAGCAGGACAGCTCTATGGGGAGTTTAAGGAATTTTTCCCTGAAAATGCAGTTGAGTACTTTGTGTCTTACTATGATTATTACCAACCTGAGGCCTATGTCCCTTCCAGTGATACCTATATTGAGAAGGATAGTTCTGTCAATGACGAGATTGACAAACTCCGCCACTCAGCGACTTCGGCTCTTTTGGAGCGTAATGATGTCATTGTCGTTGCTTCTGTCTCTTGTATCTATGGTTTGGGTTCGCCCAAGGAATACGCTGATAGTGTCGTTAGTCTGCGTCCAGGTCTTGAAATTTCTCGTGATAAACTCTTGAATGACTTGGTTGATATCCAGTTTGATCGTAATGATATTGATTTCCAACGGGGAAGATTTCGCGTTCGTGGGGATGTGGTAGAGATTTTCCCAGCTTCCCGTGATGAGCACGCCTTTCGAGTAGAATTTTTTGGAGATGAAATTGACCGTATCCGTGAAGTTGAAGCGCTGACGGGTCAGGTCTTGGGAGAAGTGGATCATTTGGCTATTTTCCCAGCTACTCACTTTGTGACCAATGATGACCACATGGAAGTTGCCATTGCCAAGATTCAAGCAGAGTTGGAGGAGCAACTAGCTGTCTTTGAAAAGGAAGGAAAACTGCTTGAAGCCCAGCGCTTGAAACAACGGACAAAGTACGATATCGAAATGCTGCGTGAGATGGGCTATACTAACGGGGTTGAGAACTATTCACGTCACATGGATGGACGGAGCGAAGGAGAGCCTCCTTATACGCTTCTCGACTTCTTCCCAGATGATTTCTTGATTATGATTGACGAGAGTCACATGACTATGGGGCAGATCAAGGGCATGTACAATGGTGACCGTTCGCGTAAGGAAATGCTGGTCAATTATGGTTTCCGTTTGCCATCAGCTTTGGACAATCGTCCTCTCCGTCGTGAGGAGTTTGAAAGCCATGTGCACCAGATTGTTTACGTTTCGGCGACACCTGGTGACTATGAAAATGAACAGACCGAGACAGTGATTGAGCAAATTATTCGTCCGACAGGTCTTCTAGACCCAGAGGTGGAAGTTCGTCCGACTATGGGACAGATTGATGATCTCTTAGGTGAAATTAATGCCCGTGTTGAAAAGAACGAGCGAATCTTTATCACCACCTTGACCAAGAAAATGGCAGAGGACTTGACCGACTACTTCAAGGAAATGGGCATCAAGGTCAAGTACATGCACTCGGATATTAAGACCTTGGAGAGGACAGAGATTATCCGTGACCTGCGCTTGGGTGTCTTTGATGTCTTGGTCGGAATCAACCTCCTTCGTGAAGGAATTGACGTTCCTGAAGTGAGCCTAGTAGCTATTCTCGATGCTGACAAGGAAGGTTTCCTTCGTAACGAACGTGGACTCGTCCAAACCATTGGTCGTGCTGCCCGTAATAGCGAAGGGCATGTCATCATGTACGCTGACACAGTTACCCAGTCTATGCAACGTGCTATCGATGAAACTGCCCGCCGTCGGAAAATCCAGATGGCCTATAATGAAGAACACGGTATTGTGCCTCAGACAATCAAGAAAGAAATCCGTGATCTGATTGCTGTGACCAAGGCAGTTGCTAAGGAAGAAGACAAGGAAGTTGACATCAATAGCCTCAACAAACAAGAGCGCAAAGAACTTGTCAAGAAACTTGAAAAACAAATGCAAGAAGCCGTTGAAGTGCTTGACTTTGAACTAGCAGCTCAGATACGTGATATGATGCTGGAAGTCAAGGCCTTGGATTAAGGAGAAGAAAATAAATGACGGTTATTATTAAATCAATGGAAACTCCTGAAGAGATAGAAGGTAAATCACTTGTTCACTGGAAAGCGTGGAGAGAAGCTTATGACGACCTTTTGTCTGCAGAATTTCAGGAGACAATGACATTAGAAAGATGTCGATTCTTTAGTCAAAAGTTTCCAGAAAATACATTGATTGCGATGGATGGTCTGAAGGTAGTTGGTTTTATAAGTTATGGCAACTTTCGTGATGAGACTATTCAAGCTGGTGAAATTATTGCTTTATATGTTTTAAAAGACTATTATGGAAAAGGTATCGCACAAAAGTTAATGAAAGCAGCTTTGATTGCTCTTGATCATTTTTCTGAAATTTTCTTATGGGTATTGAAAGATAATAAGCGCGCCATTGCTTTCTATCAAAAAATGGGCTTTACTTTTGATGGACAAGAAAAGATGCTTGAACTTGGAAAACCTATAAAGGAAAAACGAATGGTATTCAATTCTAAATAATTTTAAAAAGTAGAAGCTAGAATCTTTGGTACCAAGTCTAAAAATTTAATAAATTAGAAAGTGAGTAAATTTATGTCTCGAGCACAATTAACGATTTTAACAAACATTTGTCTGATTGAAGACCTCGAAACTCAGCGCGTGGTGATGCAGTATCGCGCTCCTGAAACCAATCGCTGGTCAGGTTATGCCTTTCCAGGAGGCCATGTAGAAAATGGCGAATCTTTCGCAGAGTCTGTTATTCGTGAAATCTATGAAGAAACAGGATTGACTATCCAAAATCCTCAACTTGTCGGCATTAAAAATTGGCCACTGGATACAGGTGGGCGCTATATTGTCGTTTGTTATAAGACAACTGAGTTCTCTGGTACCCTTCGCTCTTCAGATGAAGGAGAAGTTTCTTGGGTGCAAAAAGACCAGATTCCAAACTTGGATCTGGCCTATGATATGTTACCCTTGATGGAGATGATGGAAGCTCCTGACAAATCTGAATTTTTCTACCCTCGCCGTACAGAAGACGATTGGGAAAAGAAAATTTTCTAGTCTTTTACTAAATAACCGAGCTGATCCAAGGCCTCCTCGATATAGTGGAGGTCTTGTTGTGTTTCGGCCTCGACTAGGTGGTAATGGATGCCATCTGTCAATTCAGATAAAGGTCTAAAATCAGAATGCTCGACTTGTTCTAGAAAATGTTGTACATCTCTGCGGCAAGACAGTTTCAGCAAGGTTTCAATTTCTCCATAAACGGGATGGTCAATCAAGGTGTTTTGAACACGTCCACCATTATCTACGATAGCAAGGAGTTCTTGACCGATTTCTTCAACTTCATGTTTCACTTTGAAAAGTTTGTGAACATAAGGATTGGTTTCAATTTGCTTATAGACGTAGCCACGATTAGTGGATAGGATAGGAGCGCCATCGGCTCTCAAAATTGCAATGTCCTGCACAATGACCTGACGTGTGACATGAAAATGTTCCGCCAAACTTTGGCCATTGAGGGCTTTAGGGGCTTCTTTCAAGAGTTGAAGTAGGGCTTGTTTGCGATCTTTTGTCATAGTTCTTCCTTTTAACGGCGTTTTCGAAGCACTTTATAGACAGCTAGTGCTAATGTATAGTCTACCATACTATGGATAATTGTGCCAAATCCAACTAGCACAAATAGAACATAAAACATATTTTCTACATTGGTACCGGAAGTTGCATAAAAAACGACACAAGCTAATACTTCAGCAAGGGCATGGATAAGTGCTAAAACAAAGTTAAAAATCCAAGAAGATTTTGGTTTATCTAGGGTATCGGGGAATTTTTGTAGGTAAAGAGCCCCCAAAGTCCCAAAAAAGATATGAGAAAAAGCTCGAAATACGATAACCATGGGATAGCCAGCCATCAAAAATCCAAAACTAGAGGCTAGGATGACAAAAACAGCCATCAAGGGCGACAAGAACATAGCGATAAAAATAGCGATGTGGCTTCCCAAAGTGTAAGAAGCAGGCGGAATGACAATCTTAAAAGGCATAACAATTGGAATCAAAATCGCAATAGCCGTTAAAAGAGCAGTCATTGTCATAAATTGTGTCTTTTTCCGTGTGTTCATAAGAATCTCCTTTTTCTGTATATACACTAGTATAGTACAATAAACAAGACAATAAAGCAAGGATTTACTTGAGTTTATAGGTCGTTTTTTAGTTAAAAGTTAGTAAAGATTTCACTAAAAAGAAACTGTATAGAGCAAAATCTCCACCTTCAAGCTTGAAAGTGGAGATGTTTTTATTTTTTCAAAGTCTGTAGTCTTGGAACAATGGCTAGGGTTAGAACTGCGGAAATGACTAATTCGGCAATAGAATTTGTTGAGATAACAGTTGCCAGAAGTAGTTTGATATTTCCATCAAAAACATTTCCAAATAGGAAGAAGATTCCACCAAGTACAAAGACTGTGTTGGTAAGTGAACCAAGGGCACCAGCTAGAATCAAACCAGTTTTATTTTTCATCAGTTTATAGACTAGATACGGAGTTAAACCAATCAAAATACGTGGGACGATAGCTATGATAGCTGAGTAGATGTTTCCGTTTGGTACAAAAGGTGAGAAGAGGTAGCTTGTCGGCAGAATCGTAATTGTATTAACCGTCAAACTAAGTAGCCCCATCAAAAATCCAAGTGTAACCCCAACGCGTGGACCGTAAATAATGCTGGCAATAATGACAGGAATATGAACAATGGTCGGTTTGATTGGAAATGGAAAAAGGTTAAAGACAAGCGAGCTCAGAAAGTGTATCACGAGCATGGTTGCAAAAAAGATAGCAATAGGTGCAATATTAGAGCGTTTTTTCATCGAGAGTTTCCTTTATTCTTTCTAAAATAATTGTGAGGTCAGCTAAGGCTCCTCGTCCGTGGTCTCCACAAGCTAGTAGGGATTCCTTAGGAGCAATCAGCTGATACCCGTAGGCTTCTAATGTTTTTAGATTAGCCTGAGTTGCTGGATGGTCATACATTTTTGTATTCATAGCAGGAGCTATTAGTTTGGGAATATGACTTGGCAAGGCTAAAGCTGTACTGGTCACCATGTTGTCCGCAAAGCCAAGGGCTAGTTTTGCGATAGTGTTAGCAGTTGCAGGGGCCACGATGAATACATCCGCCTTTTTTCCAAGTTCGATATGATTAACCTGTTCAGGATAGGGTTCCTTCATGACATCCAAGTGGACAGGATTCTGTGATAATACCTGTAGTGTCAAAGGTTGGATAAACTCTGTAGCAATCTGGGTCATTAAGACAGTGACTTGATGGCCTTGTTTTTTTAGAGAACTGACTAAATCTGCCGACTTGTAAGAGGCGATTGACCCCGTTACAGCCAAGAGAATATGTGCCATAGCTTTCCTTTCTAAGAATGATAGGCTTGAATTTTTTCAAGGAGGAGTTTTGCAATTTCTTCTTTAGTCTGGACTGCTTGAAGATGATCTTTCTCAACAAAGATTGCGCGGTGCTGGTTTGTTGAGATTTGAGTCAGGTCATTTGCGATAATCAAGTCTGCTTGGTTCTTGATAAGACTTTTTCTAGCAATGTCAACCAGATGTTCTTCGGTAACATCAACCAGCAGTTTAAAACCAATCAGATGAATAGCAGGATTCCATTCCTTGACTAGGGATATGATTTTGGGTGTTTTTTTCAGGAATAAAACCTGAACCTCGTCAGTTGAAGAAATCTTAGCTTGATGATTTTGCTTGTTTAAAAATTCCTCTAGATTGGAACTAGCCTGAACCTCCTCAAACCCTGTCATATAGACAGGAGTGTAATCAGATACGGCCATTGAGTGAATCAAGACCTGATAGTCCTTGACACGTTCTTGCATTTCAAGGAGAAGGTCGTTTGTATTGTTAATTTCTTGAATGCTTAGGTTGGGATGGGCTTCTGGCTTTAGAGCTCGTTTTGTTGTTATCAAACAAACTTCATGCCCAGCAGCAAGCAAAGTTTCTGTGATGATTTTCCCCAAGCGTCCTGTAGAATGGTTAGTGATAGAGCGGACGCTATCAATAGCTTCACTGGTACCGCCCGATGTAACTAAAATTTTCATAGCACTATTGTACACAAAAATAAACGGTAAGTAAAATGAAAGTGATAAAATTTTGGTAAAAGGAAAGAATATAGTTTCAAACTATAAAGCCATATAAAATTTAAGAAAGGACTCTAAAAACCTTAAAAACAGGGATATTTACGAACGTTTAGAGAGTTTTTGGATGTTAAAAATCTTGTTTTGTGATATAATGAATTATCATATAAGAGGTTAGAGGAGTTTTGAATGAAAACAGATATTGAAATCGCACAGAGTATTGAGTTGAAGCCAATCGTTGATGTTGTAGAGAAACTTGGTATTTCTTACGACGATTTGGAGTTGTACGGAAAGTACAAGGCTAAGCTCAGCTTTGATAAAATTCGTGCAGTTGAGAGCAATCCAGTTGGGAAATTGATTTTGGTTACTGCCATCAACCCAACACCTGCAGGTGAAGGAAAATCAACTATTACCATTGGTTTAGCGGATGCCTTGAACAAGATTGGCAAGAAAACCATGATTGCTATTCGCGAACCATCTCTTGGTCCGGTAATGGGGATTAAGGGTGGTGCGGCAGGTGGTGGTTATGCCCAAGTTCTGCCAATGGAAGACATCAACCTTCACTTCACGGGGGATATGCATGCCATTACGACTGCCAACAATGCGCTTTCTGCCTTGATTGACAACCACTTACACCAAGGAAATGAGTTGGGAATTGATCAACGTCGTATCCTCTGGAAACGTGTTGTGGATTTGAACGACCGTGCTCTTCGCCATGTGACCGTTGGACTTGGTGGCCCTTTAAATGGTATTCCACGTGAGGATGGCTTTGACATTACCGTCGCTTCAGAAATCATGGCAATTCTTTGCTTGGCAACGGACATCGAGGACTTGAAACGTCGTTTGGCTAATATCGTT
This sequence comes from Streptococcus pseudopneumoniae, assembly GCF_001072665.1. Lineage (GTDB taxonomy): Bacteria > Bacillota > Bacilli > Lactobacillales > Streptococcaceae > Streptococcus > Streptococcus pseudopneumoniae_S. Next base: position 18,356 of record NZ_JVJI01000007.1, read on the forward strand.
ATCGGTTATCGTTACGACCGAACACCTGTTTCTGTAGGTGATTTGCAGGTTGAAGGTGCCTTAGCTTTGATTTTGAAGGATTCTATTAAGCCAAACTTGGTTCAGACAATTTACGGAACACCTGCCTTTGTACACGGTGGTCCATTTGCCAATATTGCTCACGGATGTAACTCTGTCTTGGCAACAAGCACAGCCCTTCACTTGGCTGATTACACAGTTACTGAAGCTGGTTTTGGTGCAGATCTTGGTGCCGAGAAATTCCTTGATATTAAGACACCAAACTTGCCAACATCTCCAGATGCAGTAGTTATTGTCGCAACCCTTCGTGCCCTTAAGATGAATGGTGGTGTGGCTAAAGACGCTTTGACAGAGGAAAATGTGGAGGCGGTTCGTGCCGGTTTTGCTAACTTGAAACGCCACGTTGAAAATATCCGTAAGTTCGGTATTCCTGCAGTAGTAGCTATCAACGAATTTGTATCTGATACAGAAGCTGAAATTGCAGCCTTGAAAGAACTTTGTGCCTCAATCGATGTACCAGTTGAATTGGCTAGTGTCTGGGCTGATGGTGCAGAGGGTGGAGTAGCACTTGCTGAAACAGTTGTTAAGACTATCGCTGAAAACCCATCTAACTATAAACGTTTGTATGACAATGACCTTTCTGTTCAAGAAAAGATTGAAAAGATTGTTACTGAAATCTACCGTGGTAGCAAAGTAAACTTTGAGAAGAAAGCTCAAACACAAATCGCTCAAATTGTTCAAAACGGTTGGGACAAATTGCCAATCTGTATGGCTAAGACCCAGTATAGCTTCTCAGACAATCCAAATGCACTTGGAGCACCTGAAAACTTTGAAATTACCATTCGCGAATTGGTGCCAAAATTAGGTGCAGGCTTCATCGTCGCCTTAACTGGTGATGTCATGACCATGCCAGGCCTACCAAAACGTCCAGCAGCCCTCAACATGGATGTTGAAAGTGACGGAACCGTTCTAGGCTTGTTCTAGTAGTTTAATTGAATTCAAATGAGTTTGGAAAAGCTATCCAAGCTCATTTTTTATCTAGATATAAGAAGTTGCCTTCTACACGTAACCAGTCTAGGTAAAGATATTTTCCTTGAATTCTGATATAATAGAAATATTGACTTCAAGAGTAAGGAAGAGAAGATGAACGCATTATTAAATGGAATGAATGACCGTCAGGCTGAGGCGGTGCAAACAACAGAAGGGCCCTTGTTAATCATGGCGGGGGCTGGTTCTGGAAAGACTCGTGTTTTGACCCACCGTATTGCCTATCTAATTGATGAAAAAATGGTTAATCCTTGGAATATCTTGGCAATTACCTTTACCAATAAGGCTGCGCGTGAGATGAAGGAGCGTGCTTATGGGCTCAATCCAGCTACTCAGGACTGTCTGATTGCGACTTTTCACTCCATGTGTGTTCGTATTCTGCGTCGTGATGCAGATCATATCGGCTACAATCGTAATTTTACTATTGTAGATCCTGGTGAACAGCGTACCCTTATGAAACGCATTCTCAAGCAATTAAACTTGGACCCTAAAAAATGGAATGAACGAACAATTTTGGGGACTATTTCCAATGCTAAGAATGATTTGATTGATGATGTGGCTTATGCTGCCCAAGCTGGAGATATGTACACGCAAATTGTGGCTCAGTGTTACACAGCCTATCAAAAAGAGCTTCGTCAGTCTGAGTCCGTTGACTTTGACGACTTAATCATGCTGACCCTGCGTCTCTTTGATCAAAATCCTGATGTCTTGACCTACTATCAGCAGAAGTTTCAGTACATCCACGTTGATGAGTATCAAGATACTAACCATGCCCAGTACCAACTGGTCAAACTCTTGGCTTCACGCTTTAAAAATATTTGTGTGGTTGGGGATGCGGACCAGTCTATCTACGGTTGGCGTGGTGCGGATATGCAGAATATCTTGGACTTCGAAAAGGATTATCCCCAAGCCAAGGTTGTTTTGTTGGAAGAGAATTACCGTTCCACTAAAACCATTCTCCAAGCGGCCAACGAGGTCATTAAAAACAATAAAAACCGTCGACCTAAGAATCTCTGGACCCAGAATGCTGAAGGGGAGCAAATCGTTTACTATCGTGCCAATGATGAGCAGGATGAGGCTGTATTTGTAGCCAGAACTATTGATGAACTAGGTCGCAGTCAAAACTTCCATCACAAGGATTTTGCAGTTCTCTATCGTACAAATGCCCAGTCTCGTACTATTGAGGAAGCCCTGCTCAAGTCAAATATCCCTTATACTATGGTTGGCGGAACCAAGTTCTACAGCCGTAAGGAAATCCGAGATATAATCGCTTACCTCAATCTTATTGTCAATTTGAGTGACAATATCAGTTTTGAGCGTATTATCAACGAGCCTAAACGTGGAATTGGGCCAGGTACAGTTGAGAAAATCCGTGACTTTGCGAATATGCAAGACATGTCCATGCTAGATGCTTCAGCCAATATCATGTTATCTGGTATCAAGGGTAAAGCTGCCCAGTCTATCTGGGATTTTGCCAATATGATTCTAGATTTACGAGAGCAGCTAGATCAATTAACTATTACAGAGTTGGTTGAGGCTGTTTTAGAAAAAACAGGTTACGTCGATATTCTAAATGCTCAAGCGACTTTAGAAAGCAAGGCTAGGGTTGAAAATATCGAAGAGTTCCTTTCTGTAACGAAAAACTTTGATGATACCTCTGATGGGCCAGAAGAGGAAACTGGTCTGGACAAGCTGAGTCGTTTCTTAAATGATTTGGCCTTAATTGCAGACACAGATTCAGGTAGTCAGGAGACATCAGAAGTGACCCTGATGACCCTACACGCTGCCAAAGGTCTCGAGTTTCCAGTTGTCTTTTTGATTGGGATGGAAGAAAATGTCTTTCCGCTTAGCCGTGCAGCTGAAGATCAAGATGAATTAGAAGAAGAACGCCGTCTAGCCTATGTAGGTATCACGCGTGCAGAGAAAATTCTCTATCTGACCAATGCCAACTCGCGTCTGCTTTTCGGTCGTACCAACTACAACCGTCCAACTCGTTTTATTAATGAAATTAGTTCAGACTTACTTGAGTATCAAGGATTGGCTCGTCCAGCCAATACAAGCTTTAAGGCATCTTATAGCAGTGGCGGCCTTGCCTTCGGTCAAGGTATGAGTTTGGCACAGGCCCTCCAAGACCGTAAACGCAGTGCTGCTCCAAAAACTATCCAGTCAAGCGGTCTCCCATTTGGTCAATTTACTGCTGGAGCAAAATCAGCATCTAGTGAAGCAAATTGGTCCATTGGTGACATTGCTCTCCACAAGAAATGGGGAGAGGGAACCGTTCTGGAAGTTTCAGGTAGCGGTGCTACGCAGGAATTAAAAATCAATTTCCCAGAAGTTGGTTTGAAAAAACTTTTGGCCAGTGTGGCCCCAATTGAGAAAAAATTCTAATTTTTCATCCTTCTCACGAATAATAAAGTGAGGAGGATTTTTATGTATAGTATTTCATTCCAAGAAGATTCACTATTACCAAGAGAAAGACTGGCCAAGGAAGGAGTTGAAGCGCTCAGTAATCAAGAGTTGCTAGCTATTTTACTCAGGACAGGAACACGTCAAGCTAGCGTTTTTGAAATTGCCCAGAAAGTCTTGAATAATCTTTCAAGCCTAACAGATTTGAAAAAAATGACCCTGCAGGAATTGCAGAGTCTATCTGGTATCGGCCGTGTTAAGGCCATAGAGTTACAAGCTATGATTGAACTGGGCCATCGTATTCACAAGCATGAGACCCTTGAGATGGAAAGTATTCTCAGCAGTCAAAAGTTGGCCAAGAAGATGCAGCAGGAATTGGGCCATAAAAAACAAGAGCACCTGGTGGCGCTCTATCTCAATACTCAAAATCAAATCATCCATCAACAGACCATTTTTATCGGTTCAGCTACTCGCAGTATCGCTGAACCACGTGAGATTCTTCATTATGCTATCAAGCATATGGCGACTTCACTCATCTTGGTCCACAATCATCCTTCAGGAGCGGTAGCGCCTAGCCGAAATGATGATCATGTTACAAAACTTGTTAAAGAAGCCTGCGACCTGATGGGGATTGTCCTCTTGGATCATTTGATTGTCTCACATTCTAGTTACTTTAGTTACCGTGAAAAGACAGATTTAATTTAAAGTTCATTTACGACATAGTCAAAGAGATTTTTATCTTTGGGACGATTTTCAAAAAGAAACTCTGGGTGCCACTGGACACCGAGAAAGGCAATGTCATCCGTACTCGTAACAGCTTCAATGATACCATCTTTAGGATCATGAGCCACAACTTTTAAGTTGGGGGCTAAATCCTTGATACTCTGGTGGTGGAAGGAGTTGATATGGGAAATTTCTCCATAGATTTCTCGAAGAACTGTATCAGGCTCTGTCACCAAGCGTTGAGTTGTGTATTCGGCGGAACAATCCTGCCAATGGTCTTCGATATCTTGGTACAGAGTTCCCCCCATGGCAACGTTAAATAGTTGAGTTCCACGGCAGACAGAAAAAATTGGCTTTTTCTGTTTAATAGCTTCCTTGATGAGGGCCAGTTCAAAGATATCCCTTTGAAGGTGATAGTCATCGCTATCGATGGTTTTTGGTTCACCATAGAATTTTGGATCAACATTTTGCCCACCTGTCAAGATGAGCTTGTCAATCATACTGATATAGTGGCAGGCCATTTCTTGATCACCAATTGGTAGGATGATGGGAATCCCTCCAGCGTCTTTAACGCCTTCAACAAAGCCTTTTGCTGCGTAGCTCATCATGATATCATCATCTGGATGAGTTTTTTCGTTTCCTGTAATCCCAATAACTGGTTTTTTCATAAAATGATTTTCGCTTTCTAATCCTCTTTTCGCATGAAGTAGAGGAGGGTTTGGAGTTCACTTGTCAAATCGACATACTGAACGACCACGTCTTTTGGTAAATGCAGATGGACTGGTGAAAAACTGAGAATTCCTTTCACGCCAGCATCTACCAAGAGATTGGCAACCTCTTGTGACTTGACGCTGGGAACTGTCAGGATAGCAGTCTTCACATCAGCATCCTTGATTTTATCCTTAATTTGAGAAATTCCGTAAATAGGAATCCCATCAGGAGTTTGGGTACCGACTTCAGGATGGTCATCTAGGTCAAAGGCCATGATAATCTTCATCTTGTTGCGCTCATGGAAGCGGTAGTGGAGAAGGGCATGGCCCATATTTCCAATACCTACCAGCATGACATTGGTGATGGAGTTATCATTGAGTAAATCGGCAAAAAATGTCATCAGTTTTTTGACATCGTAGCCAAATCCACGCCGACCTAGTTCACCAAAATAGGAAAAATCACGACGTACGGTCGCGGAATCAATACCGATAGCCTCTGCAATTTGCTTAGAGTTGGCACGTTCAATCTTTTCTGCATGAAATCTCTTAAAAATTCGATAGTAAAGAGAGAGTCTTTTCGCTGTAGCTTTTGGAATAGCAGACTGTTTATCTTTCACAAAATCACAACCTTTCTATTCTTCTATTTTATAGAAACATTGTGAAAAAATCAACAAAAACAAGAAAAAACTAAGAAAAATCTTAGTTTTGATGTAAAAAATCTGCATGTGATAGAAAACGGTAGAGGTCTCCGACCAGTCCTTGGTAAACTTCCCGCCCTTTAAAGGTCAAAGAAGTTACATAAAGTGTATCTGGCAGAGTCACACATCCTGACAGAGCAAGCATGAGAGCCTCATAATCCTCATACTTGAGAGTGCGCTCTACATGATAGCTGTCCTTATAGGTCAGTTCAAACATTTTGGCTCTATCTTTCCGATTTTGTAAAGACACCACGCTCTACCAAGCTATCCATGAGGAAGTAGAATTTTTCTTGATGAATGTGGTGGTCTTCTGATTTGAAAATATCAACTAAACGAAGACCAAACTTGTCAGTGATATTGATTTTAGCTCCTGTAAGTTCCTTGTTAATGATGATTTTGAGTTGGAATCCCTCACCGCTGTTCGGAACTTTTTCCAAAAGGCGAGTCAGTTCATAGTTCCCAACTTTTGTTTCAAAAAAGGTGTTGTCCTTGAGGGTGAATTTCTTAACAGAAGGGCTGAGAGTGTAGTCGTATCGACAATTTTTTAACTGAATGGTTTTTTCAAATGCCATATGGCTAACCTCCGATAATTTCTTTTAAGGTTTTTGCAAGGGTTTGTAGTTCTTCAATAGTATTTTGTGGCGAGAGACTGATACGAACGGATTCCTTCAAGCGTTCTGAATTTGCTCCGTACATAGCTTCAAGAACATGGCTCGATTGAACAATGCCTGCAGTACAGGCTGAGCCAGTAGAGATTGAAATTCCAGCTAAATCTAGACGAAGGAGTAAGAGGTCATTTTTCTGACTAGGAAATCCAATATTGAGAACATAAGGGAGATGATGTTGTCCCCTATTCAAGTAATATTGAATGCCCTCTAGCTCTGAAAGAAAGGCGGTTCCTAGATTTTGTACATGTTGAAAATGTTCTTCTTGCTTTTCTAGGTTTTCTTTTAGAGCTGCAACCATGCCTACGATGGCAGTTAGATTTTCAGTCCCTGCACGTTTTTTCTGTTCTTGGTCTCCGCCATGGATATAGGAATCAAAGTCCATGCTAGATGCGTAGAGAAAACCGATTCCCTTAGGACCATGGAACTTGTGGGCAGAAGCAGTGAGAAAATCAATGCCCAATTCTTCTGGATGAATAGGGATTTTTCCAATAGCCTGAACTGCATCGACATGATAGGCAGCAGGGTGTTGCTTAAGTATTTGGCCAATTTCAGCAATGGGCAGTAGGTTTCCAGTCTCATTATTGGCAAACATGGTAGAAACCAAAATCGTATCGTCACGTAAGGTCTCTTGAATTTGTTGGGCTGTGATTTCTTGATTTTCTGGCTGGATAATGGTTACTTCAAAACCAAAGTGTTGAACCAAGTAATCAATGGTTTCAAGGACAGCATGGTGCTCAATAGCAGTTGTGATGATATGTTTTCCTTGTTCTTGATGACGAAGGCAGTAGCCAATGATGGCAGTATTGTTGCCTTCTGTCCCACCAGAAGTGAAAAAGATATGTTGAGGTTTTGTCCCCAGTAACTGAGCTAGCTCCTGACGGGCTTCTCGCAAGAGTTTGCCAGCTTGACGACCATGCCCATGAATACTAGAAGGATTTCCATAGATTTCTTGCATAATCTCGGTCATAGCTGAAATAGCAACTGCTGACATGGGAGTCGTTGCAGCATTGTCCAAATAAATCAAAGAATCACCTTATTTCTTTTTGTTGTAGGCAAAGAGTGGGCTGACTGGTTTTCTTTCGTGGATACGGACGATGGCATCACCAATTAACTCACTAGCAGTGATGTAGCATACGTTTTTAGGAGTTTTTTCTTTTGTTGCTACTGAATCAGTCACAAGAATTTCCTTAATATTAGTGTCGTCAAGAAGTTCAGCAGCTCCTTCGACGAAGAGACCATGGCTAGAAACAGCATAAATTTCTGTAGCTCCTTCACGTTCAACGATTTTAGCAGCTTCAGAGAAGGTACGTCCTGTATTTAAAATATCGTCAATCAAGATAGCTTTTTTACCTTCAACATCACCGATAATATAACCTTCGTTGCGAGTAGCATCGTCTTGAGGGTAGTCAATAATGGCGATAGGAGCATCAAGATATTCAGCCAAGCTACGAGCACGCTTTACACCTGAATTTTTAGGGCTGACGACAACAACATCTGAACCGAGTAGGCCCTTATCGCAATAATGTTTTGCAAATAGGGGAACTGTGAAAAGGTTATCGACAGGGATGTCAAAGAAGCCTTGAACCTGAACGGCATGCAAATCAAGCGTAAGGATACGATCGACACCAGCCTTAACTAGCATATTGGCAACTAGTTTCGCTGTAAGTGGCTCACGAGGTGAAGCGATGCGGTCTTGACGTGCATAGCCAAAATATGGAAGGACAACGTTGATACTGTGCGCACTTGCACGAACACAAGCATCAACCATGATAAGCAATTCCATTAGGTGGTTGTTAACAGGGAAACTTGTTGATTGGATGATGTAAACATCATAACCACGGACACTTTCTTCGATATTTACTTGGATTTCTCCATCTGAAAATTGACGTGATGATAGTTTTCCAAGTGGGACACCAACAGCTTGAGCAATTTTCTGTGCAATCTCTTGGTTAGAGTTGAGTGCGAAAAGTTTCATGTTTTTTCTATCTGACATTATAGACCGTCCTCTGTAAACTTTTTAAATCCTAGTCATATCTGCCTAGCCTATACGAACTGGGATTTTGTATTTTATCTTTTCTATTTTACCAAAAAATAGAGATTATTTCAGCTATTTTTCATGCTTTTGACAAATCGAACCAATTTTGAGGGAGCTTTTTGATAAGCAATCTGATTTTCCTCTAAAAATTGCTGGAAATCATGTTTCCCTTGCTCGTGATTCTCAACTTCAAGCTCTAATTCGTAATCTGTAATATCAAAGTACTGACTTTCATCCAGTGCCATGAGACCAATAGCTGTTTTCATTTCATAGCGAAGTGTCGTTAGACAACCAAGGATCTGCCATTCACTAGTTTTAATACCATGTTTCGCCAATTCAGCCAGTACTAGCCCTTGAGGAAGTTCTTTCTTGCTCAGATAGTTTTCAGCATCTTTTAGTTGTAATTTTTGATTGTATTCCATGTTTCCAATACTTTGTGGGACTTTGAGTGTTAATTCTGCCCAGTCTTCAAAGGTTCGAATGCGCATAGCAACTTTCTTTTCTCGTAGTTCAAAATCTGGAGTGTCGATGTAGTAATTTTTTTGAAGAACAGGAGTGACACCTGTGAATTGGTCTTTTAGACGATTATATTCATCTTTTTTCAAGAGTGTTTTCAATTCAATTTCTAAATGTTTCATTTTTCTTACCTTTTCTTTATCGTTGAAAGCGGATTTATGGTATAATAAGCATTGTATTTATTGTATATGAATCTGGAGAAAAAATCAAAGATATTTTTGAAGGATAATATGTGAACAAGGGAGAATATATGACCATAGAATGGGAAGAATTTCTAGATCCTTACATTCAAGCTGTTGGTGAGTTAAAGATTAAACTACGTGGTATTCGGAAGCAATATCGTAAGCAAAATAAGCATTCTCCGATTGAGTTTGTGACTGGTCGAGTCAAACCGATTGAAAGTATCAAGGAAAAAATGGCTCGGCGTGGCATTACTTATGCGACCTTAGAGCACGATTTGCAAGATATTGCCGGCTTGCGTGTGATGGTCCAGTTTGTAGATGACGTCAAGGAAGTAGTGGAGATTTTGCGTAAACGTCAGGACATGCGGATTATACAAGAGCGAGATTACATTACTCATCGAAAGGCTTCAGGCTACCGTTCCTATCATGTGGTAGTAGAATATACGGTTGATACCATAAATGGAGCTAAGACCATTTTGGCGGAAATTCAAATTCGTACCTTGGCCATGAATTTCTGGGCAACGATAGAACATTCTCTCAACTACAAGTACCAAGGGGATTTCCCAGAGGAAATTAAAAAGAGACTGGAAATTACTGCCAAAATTGCCCATCAGTTGGATGAAGAAATGGGTAAAATTCGAGATGATATCCAGGAAGCCCAGGCTCTTTTTGATCCTTTGAGTAGAAAATTAAATGACGGTGTAGGAAACAGTGACGATACAGATGAAGAATACAGGTAAACGAATTGACCTGATAGCTAATAGAAAACCGCAGAGTCAAAGGGTTTTGTATGAATTGCGAGATCGTTTGAAGAGAAATCAGTTTATACTCAATGATACCAATCCGGATATTGTCATTTCCATCGGTGGGGATGGTATGCTCTTGTCGGCCTTTCATAAGTACGAAAATCAGCTTGACAAGGTCCGCTTCATTGGTGTTCACACTGGACATTTGGGCTTCTATACGGACTACCGTGATTTTGAGTTGGACAAGCTAGTGACTAATTTGCAGCTAGATACTGGGGCAAAGGTATCATACCCTGTTCTGAATGTGAAGGTTTTTCTTGAAAATGGGGAAGTGAAGATTTTTAGAGCACTAAATGAAGCCAGCATCCGCAGGTCTGATCGAACCATGGTGGCGGATGTTGTGATTAACGGTGTCCACTTTGAACGTTTTCGTGGAGATGGGCTAACAGTTTCAACTCCGACTGGTAGTACAGCCTATAACAAGTCGCTTGGTGGAGCTGTTTTACACCCAACCATTGAAGCTTTGCAATTAACGGAAATTGCTAGCCTTAACAATCGTGTCTATCGAACCCTGGGCTCTTCCATTATTGTGCCTAAGAAGGATAAGATTGAACTCATACCAACGAGAAACGATTATCATACCATTTCGGTTGACAATAGCGTTTATTCTTTCCGAAATATTGAACGAATTGAGTATCAAATCGACCATCATAAGATTCACTTTGTCGCATCACCGAGCCATACCAGTTTCTGGAATCGTGTCAAGGACGCTTTTATCGGCGAGGTGGACGAATGAGGTTTGAATTTATCGCAGATGAGCATGTCAAGGTTAAGACCTTCTTAAAAAAGCACGAAGTTTCGAAGGGGCTTCTGGCCAAGATTAAGTTTCGAGGGGGAGTTATTCTGGTCAATGACCAATCGCAAAATGCGACCTATCTATTGGATATTGGAGACCGAGTTGTCATCGATATTCCCGCTGAGGAAGGCTTTGAAACCCTAGAAGCCATTGACCGTCCTCTAGATATCTTGTATGAAGATGACCATTTTCTAGTCTTGAATAAACCCTATGGAGTGGCTTCTATTCCTAGTGTCAATCATTCCAACACCATTGCCAATTTTATCAAGGGTTACTATGTCAAGCAAAATTATGAAAATCAGCAGGTTCACATTGTAACCAGGCTTGATAGAGATACTTCTGGCTTGATGCTCTTTGCTAAACATGGCTATGCCCATGCACGATTAGACAAGCAGTTGCAGAAGAAGTCCATTGAAAAACGCTACTTTGCTTTGGTTAAAGGTGATGGACACTTGGAGCAAGAGGGAGAAATTATTGCTCCGATTGCGCGTGATGAAGACTCCATTATTACTAGACGGGTGGCTAAAGGTGGGAAGTATGCCCATACTTCATATAAGATTGTAGCTTCTTATGGGAATATTCACTTGGTTGACATTCGCCTGCATACTGGTCGAACCCACCAAATCCGAGTTCATTTTTCTCATATTGGTTTTCCTTTGTTGGGAGATGATTTGTATGGTGGTAGTCTGGACGACGGTATTCAACGTCAGGCCCTGCATTGCCATTACTTATCCTTTTATCATCCATTTTTAGAGCAAGATTTGCAGTTAGAAAGTCCCTTGCCGGATGATTTCAGCAACCTTATTACTCAGTTATCAACTAATACTCTATAAAAAATGATTCAGAGTATAATTATTATCTTAAAGGAGAAAACTCATGGAAGTTTTTGAAAGTCTCAAAGCCAACCTGGTTGGTAAAAATGCTCGTATCGTTCTCCCTGAAGGGGAAGAACCTCGTATTCTTCAAGCAACTAAACGCCTGGTAAAAGAAACAGAAGTGATTCCTGTTTTGCTTGGAAATCCTGAAAAAATTAAAATTTATCTTGAAATCGAAGGCATCGAGGATGGTTATGAAGTCATCGACCCTCAACACTACGATAAATTTGAAGAAATGGTTGCTGCCTTGGTAGAACGTCGTAAGGGTAAAATGTCTGAAGAAGATGCACGCAAGGTTTTGGTTGAAGATGTCAACTATTTTGGTGTTATGTTGGTTTACTTAGGATTGGTTGATGGAATGGTGTCAGGAGCGATTCACTCAACAGCTTCAACAGTTCGTCCAGCCCTTCAAATCATCAAAACTCGCCCAAATGTAACTCGTACTTCAGGTGCCTTTCTCATGGTTCGTGGTACGGAGCGTTACCTGTTTGGAGACTGTGCCATCAACATTAATCCAGACGCAGAAGCTTTGGCTGAAATTGCCATTAACTCAGCAATCACAGCTAAAATGTTTGGAATCGAGCCTAAAATTGCTATGCTAAGCTATTCTACTAAAGGTTCAGGATTTGGAGAAAGCGTTGATAAGGTTGTTGAAGCAACTAAAATTGCTCATGACTTGCGCCCTGACCTTGAAATCGATGGTGAGTTGCAATTCGATGCGGCCTTTGTTCCAGAAACTGCAGCTCTGAAAGCTCCTGGAAGTACGGTAGCTGGTCAAGCAAATGTCTTCATCTTCCCAGGTATCGAGGCAGGAAATATCGGTTACAAGATGGCAGAACGCCTTGGTGGATTTGCGGCAGTAGGACCTGTTTTGCAAGGTTTGAACAAGCCAGTTAACGACCTCTCTCGTGGATGTAATGCTGATGATGTGTACAAGTTGACCCTTATCACAGCAGCTCAAGCGGTTCATCAATAAGATTTAGTCCTCTTTCCCTTGGGAAGAGGTTTTTTATACTCAATGAAAATCAAAGAGCAAACTAGGAAACTAGCCGCAGGCTGTACTTGAGTACG
>NZ_JVJI01000082.1:0-230 GCF_001072665.1 Streptococcus pseudopneumoniae
ACAACCTTAGTTGTAGTGCCCTGCACATTGGTTCGTCTTGTTCAGTTTTCAAAGGTCTTTGTCGCTTGCTTCTCTCAAGAGACAACTATATTAGTATATCACAGTTGCTTTCGCTTGTCAACACTTTTTTGAAACTTTTTTAAAACTTTTTTCATCAAGTGTTTCAACCGCAACATACCATAGTCCGTACGGGATTCGAACCCGTGTTACCGCCGTGAAAAGGCGGTGTC
>NZ_JVJI01000083.1:0-240 GCF_001072665.1 Streptococcus pseudopneumoniae
TGGGTACCTGTATAAGATGGTTTCGATGGTACCTGTTCTGGTTCGACGATAGCTCCAGATTGAATGCCAGTATATTCTGGTTTTTCATTTGTCTCAGGGGCAACTATTGCATCAGATTGCTCACCTTTATATTCTGGCAAGGAAGGCTGAGTCTCCGGTTCGACGATGGCACCAGCTTGAGTTCCCTTGTACTCTGGTTGTGGAGCCACTTGCTCTGGTTCAACAACCGCTCCGGACTGG
>NZ_JVJI01000084.1:0-1140 GCF_001072665.1 Streptococcus pseudopneumoniae
GCGTCCATCACGTCCGTCACGACCTGCTGCGCCATCTCGTCCGTCGCGTCCTGGTAAACCTTGTGCTCCGTCTTGACCATCACGTCCTTGAAGACCTTGAGCACCCTGGTCACCCTTAGGTCCTTGTAGCCCTTGTGGTCCTTGTGGTCCTGCAACTCCGGCTTCACCTTTTAGACCTTGAGGTCCACGAATGTTACCAATCTTATCCCAAGTTCCGTTTTCTTTCTTATAAACATCACCTGTAGTTGCATCGATATAAGTGTCGCCATCTTTACCATCATCTGCTGTTGGTGCTTTAGGTCCACTTAATAATTCAGCACCATTACGTCCGGCTGCACCTGCTGCACCATTGGCACCGTCTGTACCATTATAAATTGGTTGTTTAGCAATTAAGTCATCTATACCTTCATCGTATCGACCATTACCATTGTTATCAAAGTACGCTGTAATAAGAGTACCTTCTCTTGGTTTTTCTGCTGGTGCTGTAGATGGGGCGTCTGCTAAAGCTCTTCTTACTCTTCCGCTTCTTTGATTGTTTAATCTTGCTGCTGCTTCAGCTAAGGCATTTAAGTCGATGGTTGGTGTACGTCCATCTTTACCATCTTTAATGTTAGCTACAACAGGCTCTTCTCCAGGAATTGTAAATGTAATGTCAGTACTATGACCATCTTTACCACGAGCTGTAGTAATTACTGGCGTTTTACCATCACGTCCTGCTGCCCCTGTTTCACCACGTTCGCCACGATCACCTTTAGCACCTTGTGCACCAGTTAATCCACGTTCACCTTGGTCTCCTTTTTCACCTTTGGCACCATCTGCAATGACAACTTCTTTTAGTTTTGTATCTCCTGCATCAAATTCGTTGTTGTCATTTTGATCATAATAGAAGATAACAGTTGTTGTTTTATCAGCTTCATTTCGTTGAGTCGCAACTAATGGGCTTGCTCCATCGAAACCATCTCTTACAACAGTATTTGTAACATTACCTCTACCGTCGTTAATAGTGATAGTGTGAGTACCGTCTTCTTTATTATCTTTAACGGTTACGGTTGGAGTTACACCGTCACGACCTGCCTGACCTTGGTCTCCTTTTTCACCTTTAGCACCTTGTGCTCCAGTCAGACCACGTTCACCTCGGTC
>NZ_JVJI01000085.1:0-505 GCF_001072665.1 Streptococcus pseudopneumoniae
AGTTAAATATGTAGATGAAAAAGGCAAAGACTTAATCCCTTCAGAAACAACAGAAGGAAAAGTGGGAGATGAGTACTCTACAAGTGGAAAAGTTATTCCAGGACACCTACTAGTTCGTGTTGAAGGAGAAGCTAAAGGTAAGATTGGAAAAGATGGTTCAACAGTAACATACGTTTACAAACCAATCGGATCATGGATTCCAAACATCCCAGGTCAACCAACAACTCCAATCAAATATCCAAACGATCCAGCAGATCCAACAAAACCAGGTAAACCAACAGATGTGTTACCATACGTACCAGGATTTACTCCAGAAGATAAAGATGGCAATCCACTTAAACCAGTTGATCCAACAGATCCAACAAAAGGATATGTAGTACCAAACATCCCAACAGATCCAAGTCAAGATACAGTAATTAACTACGTAGCAAACAAAGCTAAACTAGTAGTTAAATATGTAGATGAAAAAGGCAAAGACTTAATCCCTTCAGAAACAACAGAAGGA
>NZ_JVJI01000086.1:0-689 GCF_001072665.1 Streptococcus pseudopneumoniae
TTAGCTGCTTGTGGCCAAAAGGAAAGCCAGTCAGGTAAAGGGATGAAAATTGTGACCAGTTTTTATCCTATCTATGCCATGGTCAAGGAAGTATCTGGTGACTTGAATGATGTTCGAATGATTCAGTCAAGTAACGGAATTCACTCCTTCGAACCTTCAGCAAATGATATTGCAGCCATCTATGATGCAGATGTATTTGTTTACCATTCGCATACGCTCGAATCATGGGCGGGAAGTCTGGACCCCAATCTTAAAAAATCCAAAGTTAAAGTTTTAGAGGCTTCTGAAGGAATGACATTGGATCGTGTTCCTGGTCTAGAAGATGTGGAAGCAGGTGATGGAGTTGATGAAAAAACGCTTTACGATCCTCACACTTGGCTAGATCCTGAAAAAGCTGGCGAAGAAGCCCAGATTATCGCTGATAAACTTTCAGAGGTTGATAGTGAGCACAAAGAAACTTATCAGAAAAATGCGCAAGCCTTTATCAAAAAAGCTCAAGAATTGACTAAGAAATTCCAACCTAAATTTGAAAAAGCGAGTCAGAAAACATTTGTAACCCAACATACAGCTTTTTCTTATCTAGCTAAGCGATTTGGACTCAATCAACTTGGAATCGCAGGTATCTCTCCAGAACAAGAACCAAGTCCAAGACAACTAACAGAAATTCAGGAATTTGTTAAAACCTATAA
>NZ_JVJI01000087.1:0-238 GCF_001072665.1 Streptococcus pseudopneumoniae
AATACTTATGTCTTTATAACCTTCAGGATGAGTTTGATACTTCCCTGAAGGGGTGTATGCAAAGTATTCACTATCATTAGGCCAACCTGCCCTGATTTTAAAGCCATCTATGTTTCTTAAAATATTATTTGTACGATAGGTCTTCTCCGTTTCTTGGTAAATTTCATCAAAAATGTTTTTAGGTTGTTTTGGAAAAAAGTAAAAATAAACTGATACAAGTAATACTACTATTGTTAAA
>NZ_JVJI01000088.1:0-3095 GCF_001072665.1 Streptococcus pseudopneumoniae
AAAACTGGTCACAATTTTCATCCCTTTACCTGACTGGCTTTCCTTTTGGCCACAAGCAGCTAATACCAGAGCCAATACACTGGTCATCAATACTAAAATCGTCCTCTTTTTCACTATAACTCCTTAACTAGTGTTTAACCATTTAATTAACTAGTAAATAGTTTATCTTTATTTAGAAAATATGTCAAGAATTTTTACACAATTTCATAAAAAAGAGAACAGAATCCATATTCTGCTCCCTTTTTATCTTCTATAATAGTTGTATAGTTACTTACTCTCCTTTAACAAGACTAATAGTTTTTCAGCTTCTACCATAATAGTATTGTTGTCCTGGGAACCAAATAACAGGTTATTTTTTAATCCTGTGAGAGTTTCGTTGGCATTGGACTTAAGAATTGGGTCCTGAATCTTTTTAAGTAACTCTTCCGCCTCTCTCAGTTTTTCTTCAACCTTTTCAGTTTCAACCTGAGGTTCCTCTGGTTCCGATGGTGATTCTTCTTCTGATTCCTCTGGTTCTTTTGGTTTTGGAGATTCTGCTTTCTCATTTTTCGGTTTTTCTTCGCGAGGTTTTTCCTCCTCAATTTTTTCTGTCTGAGTTTTCTCCTCTGTTGGTTTCTCTGTTTGATTGTTAGCAGCTTGACTATTGTGGTTTCTTTGAACATGGTCGCTCGCATTGCCCCAACCACTATCTGAATGTGGACGTTCGTTTGGATGTTCGACATAATACTTCACAGTTTCAAATAGCTCTTCTAAAGTATACCCCTTAGGTGCTTCATAAAGTCCTTCGTCAAACCACTCAAATTTGATGTTATGGTAATGGTCATAATGAGGTATAATCAAACTTCCATTTTTAACTTCCACAGTATGTTGGAGATTGTAAGGCATACGGTCAATTGGTACCTTCTTAGCTGCTTTTACTCGATTGTAAATCGCTTCTGCTCCCTTAGCCTCAGTATTTCCTGAACTTTGATGATTTGTTGAAGGAGGCGTCAAACCTTTCTCTTTAGCATGAGCTTGACCTGCTGCTCTTTCAGCTTCAGACAAACTATCTTTCTTAATCCAATGACTGTGGCTCATATGCGGAGTTACATAGGCATCCCCCTCATCACTGGTGATATCACGGGGATCAAAGATATAGCCATCTTCTGTTGTATACTTGCCTGCCAACTTGGCTACTTGAATCTCATCATCTGTGTAAGCTATTTGTGCATTTGGTTTTCCTAAACGTTCTGGATGACGAATCGGCGCTAGAAAAGCAAGGATATCATCAACTAACTTGACTTTATCACTTGACTCATCGTTGAGACGTTCCATTAGTCTATCCAAAGCGTCAAAATCAGCTTGGCGCCCTTTATTGGAAATCAAATCTTGATGAACTGTTGCTAGTAAATCATAAACTTTGTTGTAAAATTTTTGATTGCCAGATGCAAGATTGGTTTTCTTAGCTCCTAACTCATGAGACAAACTTTCTTGTTTGGCAAGTTTATTATCAATGGCTGCAACAGTTTCTGCTGAAAGTTCCTTGGCAGAGATATAACGCGAAGTTCCATTCTCTTCAAAGACATAACCATCAGCCACCTTTCGAATCGCCCGTTTGACCAATTTCCCATCAATTGGATTGCTTGGAGTTGGTTGTGGACTTGGTATTGGGGTAGGCTCTGGAGCAGGGATTGGAGTCGGAATTAGATTTGGAAGACTTGGAGTCGGAATTGGTTTTAATTCTTTACCACCTGCAGTAGTATGATTTCCTTGATAATTTTCAGAAATCATTCTTGCAATCTTCTGTTCTAAATCAGACATTTGAGAATAAGGGATAAAGTGATAATGATCTCCATGTGGCACTGCAACACCATTCGCAGTTTTTCTTGTAATCTGCGCTGGATCAAAAACAAGCCCATCTGATTCCACATGTCGTTGGCTAAGCGGCAAGCCATAAAGCTGTTTCAAGAGACTGGATACTTCTTCACTCGGACTAGCTTGATAGCTATTATCCACTTGTGGACTAACACTTGGAATCCATCTTCTGGTATTTGCCTCAACATTGCTATGATTTGTTTGTCCATATGAACTACTATTCGATGTCTCTGATGAGCTACTGCTAGAAGAATTTGTTGAAGGACGATACCCAACTGAGCTTGCTTGATTACCTTTCCCAGCTAGGAAGGCTCGGGCCGCAGCCAATTCACTGGCAGACAAGTCACTCTTAGGAATATAGTGGAAATGGTTGCCATGAGGAACGATATAGGCATCACCTGTATCTTCTATAATATCAGATGCATTAAAGATATAACCATCATCCGTTGTATATCGACCCTGAGCTCTAGCAGCGACTACCGCATTATCGCTAGAACCACCTCCGTGATTACTACTGTGTTCCTGCTTCTGACGAGTGATTTCTTCTTTTGAGCGAACATTATCAGCATGCGCTGCATCCTTTAGATAGACATAATACTTACCATCTACCTTAATCACATAGCCACCCTTGATTTCATTGACAATGTCTGAATCCTTCAGCTGATAATTTGGATCTTTCATCAGAAGTTCTTCACTGATGATAGCATCATAAGGAACCTTGCCATTATAGTAATGATAGTGGTCTCCATGAGAAGTCACATAACCTTGATCCGTAATCTTGATAACGATTTGCTCGGCATTAATACCTTCTTTTTTACTGACTTCATCAGGTGTCAAATTCTCTGCCTTTTGGCTTGGTTGATTGCCATCGATGTATGAAACACGGTTATTTTCTTTTACAGTTTGAGCTTGATGCAAACCTAGTTCATAAGCACAGACACTTAAAACAAGTGCTGCTGCTGACCCAGCTAGATATTTTTTATTGATTTTCATAATCTCCTCATTTCAATTCTTCTGCTAAAATACTCATATTTTCTTCAAGATTTTCTAAATAAGTCTTGTCATTTTGTGGGTCTGCCTCTAAAGGATTCAGAGTTTTTAGACCCACACCTGTTGATTTAACAAGAGTTTCAGCTACTTTCGAAGAAGCATTACTTTCTGTAAAAATCGTCTTAACTTTATAGGTTTTAACAAATTCCTGAATTTCTGTTAGTTGTCTTGGACTTGGTTCTTGTTCTGGA
>NZ_JVJI01000008.1:0-19854 GCF_001072665.1 Streptococcus pseudopneumoniae
GGGATTCGAACCCGTGTTACCGCCGTGAAAAGGCGGTGTCTTAACCCCTTGACCAACGGACCTTCTATCTGTAGCAGATATAACCATTATATCAATTTCTTACTAATTGTCAATCACTTTTGAGATTTTTTCTCTAGAATATCTTTTAATTTTCTAATTTTTAATCTTGAAATAGGACAACGATGGTCTTCATAGAAAACAATTTCTAAGTTTTTTCGATCAATTTCTCTGATATTCCCTATATTTACCAAAAATGACTTGTGAGGAGAATAAAATCGCTGAGTATGTTTGTCCTTTTCCTGAATATCTGTCATGGTACCGTAAAACTCTTTTGCAAAATTTTTACCAATAATGCGCAATTTATGAGAAACTCCTGTCGTTTCAATATATAGAATGTCATGGTAAGGAATTTTTAAATCATTTCCCTTGTAATTGTAGTCAAAATAATCTACCACATCTTCATTTTCAAGTAACATACTCTTCGTGTAGAAGATATTTTGCTCAATTCTCTTCTTAAACAACTCATCATTGATATCCTTATCAACAAAATCTAAGGCTGATACCTGGTATTTATAGGTTAGAGTCGCAAACTCTGATCGACTGGTGATAAAGACGATAATAGCATAAGGATTGTGATGACGAATAAACTGAGCAACTTCAAACCCTTTTTTCTCAATTCCATGAATATCAATATCTAGAAAATAAAGCTGGTTTACTTCATCATTTTCGATATATTCCTTAAACTCACGGACTTTTCCTGTTGTCTTGTATGATATTGGAATATTCGATTCTTTCGAAATTTCATCCAATATTCTCTCTAGTCTCACTTGATGTTCAATAACATCTTCTAAAATTAAAACTTTCATTCAAATTCCCTCTTAAATCTAATGATTTGTCTAAATGTACTGCCTTCCATCTCTGTTTCTAAAATAATATTGTTATACTTATCCAGTAGTTCTTTCACATTATTTAATCCGACTCCACGATTTCTTCCCTTAGTGGAGAATCCTAAAGCAAATAGATCTCCTGAAGGAGTCATCGTCATTTTACATGAATTCTGAATCACAATAACTGTTTCAGTTTCCATCTTAATAACTGCTACTTCCATCTGCTTTTTATAACTATCAGCCGATCCTTCGACAGCATTGTTCAATAAAACGCTCATGATACGAACCAAATCCAATAGTTCAATTGGGAGCTTAGTAATCGTATCTTTTACTTCCAGTGTAAACTCTACACCATTATTTCGAGCATAAACAATTGACTGAGCAACCAAACTTCGTAAAGCTGAATCTTCTATGTTGTTCAAATCAAAGTAAGTATACTTATCTGAACGGAGTTTGTCATTAGCTTTAACCAAAACTTCATTGTAAACTCTGTCAATTTCCTGTAAATTACCACTGTCAATTGCCATCTGCATGCTGACAAGCATCCCAGCGTAGTCATGTCTAAACCCACGTATTTCATTATACAAAGCAACAATTTCATCTGTGTAGTTTTGTAAATGTTTCTGTTCAAATTTCTTCTGCTTCAAAGCAATCTCTTTCTCCATTTGTTCTTTATGAGAATTCATTGCAAAGAAAGTCAAAAGTAAAGAGATAAAGACAATAGATGATAAAATACTTCCAAAACTATTCAAATGTTTAATCGTACTTACCATATCTGAAATGAAAGATACAATATGTAGAAGTAGTAAAGCAAAAAAGACTTTTTTCAAGAAAGGATAGAGATAATCTTTGTCAAAATAGTTTAGTTCCAAATGGAAATAACGAATGATTGTTACGATAACGAGATAAGTCAACACCGTTACAACTAAAAAGAATAGGCCATAATATTGTAAAACAAAATTGTCTCCTGTTAGAGAGGAGAAAGTTACAGACAGAAAGGTATGAGTGCTCTCATATAAAAGAGATATTAGTAAACTTAGGAATAGTCCTCTATCCCTCTTATACTGTTTAATACATTTAAAATAGAAATATAGCATCAAAGGAAATAAAAATGTTCCAATCCCTAACCCCTCTAAGTATAGAAGATAAAAAGGAAGGTCAAGTACTGTTCCTACTAGTAATGTATAACCACCAAAAAAGCATAATTCCTTTGTTTTTATTTGCCTTTTACAAATTAAACGGTAACTTTGACTAATAATAAAAACATATAATATCAAATCTACTAATAAGAAAAAATCCATTATTCTACTCCCTTATCTTCTTTTGAAGAGATTAAGTAAACTATTAATTGTTTTTCTAGTTTCCCCACCTCGAATCTCCTGCAAGTCTTTTTCCTTCAAGGCTACAAACTGTTCCAATTTAACTGTGTTTTTCATAATAAAATCTCCTAAAGTGTTTTTTCCTGTAAGCTAACTTACAAAAACTATTATACAAAATGGAATTTCATTGTAGATAAAATTCTCTCAACTGTCATTTTTTTCTCCCCAAGTGTACTTTTTTAAGAAAAAAGCCGGGAAAATTCCCAGCTTTGCTACTATATTGATCCCAGCAGGATTCGAACCTGCGACCGTTCGCTTAGAAGGCGAATGCTCTATCCAGCTGAGCTATGAGACCTAATACAGCTATTCTACCAAAAATCCAATTGAAAGTCAATTTTCTATTTATGATAGGGTGATCCCTGCTGAATCGTAAAAGCCCGATAGATTTGTTCAACAAGGACTAGTCTCATTAACTGATGAGGCAAGGTTAAGCGACCAAAACTAACAGAAAGATTGGCTCTTTTTTTTACATCCTGTGCTAACCCCAGACTCCCTCCAATAATAAAGGTAAGAGTAGAAAATCCTTTTATAGAAGCTTCTTCTAGCTGCTTACTAAATTCTTCTGAGGAGAAAGTTCTCCCTTCGATAGCCAACGCAATAACAAAATCACGGTCACCAACTTTTGATAAAATTCTCTGACCTTCTATTTCTAAAATCTTTTGATTTTCTGACTCACTGGCCCTATCTGGTGTTTTTTCATCTGCTAGCTCAATCATTTCAAGCTTAGCAAATCGAGAAATTCGTTTTGAATACTCTGCGATACCATCTTTTAAATACTTTTCTTTCAGTTTCCCAACTGTTACAACTTTAATTTTCATGACTCTATTCTAACATATTCTCTATTTTTTCACATCTTATTCACAAAATAAAAGGTTAATTTTAGCCGAGAAAACCACAGATTTTTGAAAGTTATCCACAATCTGTGAAAAACTTTTATTTTTAAGTTATAATTAAGCTAGTCAGTTTATACTTTCATTAATTTAAAACATATGGAGGCAAATATGAAACATCTCAAAACATTTTACAAAAAATGGTTTCAATTATTAGTCGTTATCGTCATTAGCTTTATTAGTGGAGCCTTGGGGAGTTTTTCAATAAACCAACTAACTCAGAAAAGTACTGTAAGTAACTCCAACAACAATAGTACTATTACACAGACTGCCTATAAGAACGAAAATTCAACAACACAGGCTGTTAACAAAGTAAAAGACGCTGTTGTTTCTGTTATTACTTATTCAGCTAACAGACAAAATAGCGTATTTGGCAATGATGATACAGATACAGATTCTCAGCAAATCTCTAGTGAAGGATCTGGGGTTATTTATAAAAAGAATGACAAAGAAGCTTATATTGTCACCAACAATCACGTTATAAATGGTGCCAGCAAAGTAGATATTCGTTTGTCAGATGGAACTAAGGTACCTGGAGAAATCGTCGGAGCTGACACTTTCTCTGATATTGCTGTCGTCAAAATATCTTCAGAAAAAGTGACAACAGTAGCGGAATTTGGTGATTCTAGTCAGTTAACCGTAGGAGAAACTGCTATTGCTATCGGTAGCCCGTTAGGTTCTGAATATGCTAATACTGTCACTCAAGGTATCATATCTAGTCTCAATCGAAATGTATCTTTAAAATCTGAAGATGGACAAGCCATTTCTACAAAAGCTATCCAAACTGATACTGCTATTAACCCAGGTAACTCTGGTGGCCCACTAATCAATATTCAAGGACAGGTTATCGGAATTACCTCAAGTAAAATTGCCACAAATGGAGGAACATCTGTAGAAGGTCTTGGTTTTGCAATCCCTGCAAATGATGCTATCAATATTATTGAACAATTAGAAAAGAACGGTAAAGTGACTCGTCCAGCTTTGGGAATTCAAATGGTCAATCTCTCAAATATTAATACAAGTGATATTAGAAGACTGAATATTCCAACCAATGTAACATCTGGTGTAGTTGTTCGTTCGGTGCAAAGTAATATGCCTGCAAATGGTCACCTTGAAAAATACGATGTTATTACAAAAGTAGATGACAAAGACATTGCTTCATCAACAGACTTACAAAGCGCTCTTTACAATCATTCTATCGGAGACACCATTAAGATAACTTACTATCGTAACGGTAAAGAAGAAACTACATCTATTAAACTTGACAAGAGTTCAGGTGATTTAGAATCTTAATTGACATCTATGTAAAGAAAGCTTTACATAAGAGAAAAGATGTGTTAGTGTATAATCATGGAAAAATTTGAAATGATTTCTATCACAGATATACAAAAAAATCCCTATCAACCTCGAAAAGAATTTGATGGAGAAAAACTACATGAACTAGCACAGTCTATCAAAGAAAATGGGGTCATTCAACCGATTATTGTTCGTCAATCTCCTGTTATTGGTTATGAAATCCTTGCAGGAGAGAGACGCTATCGCGCTTCACTTTTAGCTGGTCTAACGTCTATCCCAGCTGTTGTTAAACAACTTTCAGACCAAGAGATGATGGTCCAGTCCATCATTGAAAATTTACAAAGAGAAAATTTAAATCCAATAGAAGAAGCACGCGCCTATGAATCTCTTGTAGAGAAAGGATTTACCCATGCTGAAATTGCAGATAAAATGGGCAAGTCTCGTCCATATATCAGCAACTCCATTCGTTTGCTTTCCTTACCAGAACAGATTATCTCAGAAGTAGAAAATGGCAAACTATCACAAGCTCATGCGCGTTCTCTAGTTGGGTTGAATAAGGAACAACAAGACTATTTCTTTCAACGAATTATAGAGGAAGACATTTCTGTAAGGAAGTTAGAAGCTCTTCTGACAGAGAAAAAACAAAAGAAACTTCAAAAAACGAATCATTTCATACAAAATGAAGAAGAACAGTTAAAAAAACTACTCGGATTAGATGTAGAAATCAAACTGTCTAAAAAAGATAGCGGAAAAATCATTATTGCTTTCTCAAATCAAGAAGAATACAGTAGAATTATCAACAGCCTGAAATAAGGCTGTTCTTTTATTTTTTTATCTCACAATGTTATCCACTCTTTTTTTTAATAAAAAGCTTAATAAATCAATAGTTTCTGATTTTATCCCCAACCTGTGGATAAAACTTGATAACATTGTGGATTAATTTTCACAGCTTGTGGAAAATTCTTGCTATCTATGGTAAAATAAGTCTAACATTAAACTTTTAAATAGTAAAGGAGGAGAATGGATTGAAAGAAAAACAATTTTGGAATCGTATATTAGAATTTGCTCAAGAAAGATTAACTCGATCCATGTATGATTTCTACGCTATTCAAGCTGAACTCATTAAGGTAGAGGAAAATGTTGCCACTATATTTTTACCACGATCTGAAATGGAAATGGTCTGGGAAAAACAACTAAAAGATATCATTGTAGTAGCTGGTTTTGAAATTTATGATGCTGAAATAACTCCCCACTATATTTTCACCAAGCCTCAAGATACGACTATTTCACAAGTTGAAGAAGCTACAAATTCAACTCTTTATGACTATAGTCCAAAGTTAGCATCTATTCCTTATTCGGATACTGGATTAAAAGAAAAGTATACCTTTGATAATTTTATCCAAGGAGATGGAAATGTTTGGGCAGTATCAGCCGCTTTGGCTGTCTCTGAAGATTTGGCCTTGACCTATAATCCTCTTTTTATCTATGGAGGACCTGGGCTTGGGAAGACTCACTTACTCAATGCCATTGGGAATGAGATTTTGAAAAATATTCCTGATGCGCGTGTGAAGTACATTCCTGCTGAAAGCTTTATCAACGACTTTCTTGAACACCTGAGACTTGGTGAAATGGAAAAGTTCAAAAAAACTTACCGTAGCCTTGATCTCTTGTTAATTGATGATATCCAATCACTGAGTGGAAAAAAAGTTGCAACTCAGGAAGAATTTTTCAATACTTTCAACGTTCTTCATAGCAATCAAAAACAAATTGTTCTGACTAGTGATCGTAGTCCTAAACACTTAGAGGGACTTGAAGAAAGACTTGTCACGCGCTTTAGCTGGGGCTTGACGCAAAACATCACACCACCTGACTTTGAGACACGTATTGCCATTTTACAAAGCAAAACAGAACATTTGGACTACAATTTCCAAAGTGATACCCTAGAATACCTAGCTGGCCAATTTGATTCAAACGTTAGAGAACTTGAAGGAGCAATTAACGACATCACTTTAATTGCCAGAGTGAAGAAGATTAAGGATATCACTATCGATATCGCTGCAGAGGCTATTAGAGCACGTAAACAAGATGTTAACCAAATGCTCGTCATCCCAATTGATAAAATCCAAAATGAAGTAGGGAACTTCTATGGTGTTAGTGTCAAAGAAATGAAGGGAAGCAGACGCCTTCAAAATATTGTTTTGGCCCGTCAAGTAGCCATGTATTTATCTAGAGAACTAACAGATAATAGTCTTCCAAAAATTGGGAAGGAATTTGGTGGAAAAGATCATACAACAGTCATTCACGCCCATGCAAAAATTAAATCTTTGATTGACGAAGACGATAATTTACGTTTAGAAATTGAATCAATCAAAAAGAAAATAAAATAACTTGTGGATAACTTTTGCTTTTTTATCTTTTTTATCCACATTTTTTAAACAAGCCAAAAAACTTGATATGACTTGTTTAAAGTCTGTTTTCCACAGATTTCACAGACTCTATTATTACTATTATCCTTCTAATACCAAAAATAAATAAAGGAGAATCCATGATTCATTTTTCAATTAATAAAAATTTATTTCTACAAGCCTTAAATACTACTAAGAGAGCTATAAGCTCTAAAAATGCCATTCCTATTTTATCAACCGTAAAAATTGATGTGACTAATGAAGGTGTTACTTTAATTGGTTCAAATGGTCAAATTTCAATTGAAAATTTTATTTCTCAAAAAAATGAAGATGCTGGTTTGTTAATTACTTCTTTAGGTTCGATCCTTCTTGAAGCTTCCTTCTTTATCAATGTGGTATCTAGTCTACCTGATGTGACTCTTGATTTTAAAGAAATTGAACAAAATCAAATTGTTTTAACCAGCGGCAAATCAGAAATTACCCTCAAAGGAAAAGATAGCGAACAATATCCACGAATCCAAGAAATTTCAGCAAGTACTCCTTTGGTTCTTGAAACAAAATTACTCAAGAAAATTATCAATGAAACAGCTTTTGCAGCAAGTACACAAGAAAGTCGTCCAATTTTGACAGGTGTTCATTTTGTATTGAGTCAACACAAGGAGCTAAAAACAGTTGCAACAGACTCTCATCGCCTAAGCCAGAAAAAATTAACGCTTGAGAAAAATAGTGATGATTTTGATGTTGTCATTCCTAGCCGTTCTCTACGCGAATTTTCAGCGGTATTTACAGATGATATTGAAACTGTCGAGATTTTCTTTGCCAATAATCAAATCCTCTTTAGAAGCGAAAATATTAGCTTCTACACTCGTCTCCTCGAAGGAAACTATCCTGATACAGATCGTTTGATTCCAACAGACTTTAACACTACTATTACTTTTGATGTGGTAAACTTACGCCAGTCAATGGAGCGTGCTCGTCTTTTATCAAGTGCGACTCAAAATGGTACTGTGAAACTTGAAATTAAAGATGGGGTTGTTAGCGCCCATGTTCATTCTCCAGAAGTTGGTAAAGTAAACGAAGAAATCGATACTGATCAGGTGACTGGTGAAGATTTGACCATTAGTTTCAACCCAACTTACTTGATTGATTCCCTCAAGGCTTTAAATAGCGAAAAGGTGACCATTAGCTTTATCTCAGCTGTTCGTCCATTTACTCTTGTGCCAGCTGATACTGAAGAGGACTTCATGCAACTTATCACCCCAGTTCGTACAAATTAAGTGAAAGAGGTTGAGCCTAGCTCGCCTCTTTTATGATATAATCAAAAAAGAAAAGGAGAGTAGTATGTATCAAGTTGGAAATTTTGTTGAGATGAAAAAACCACACGCTTGTACAATCAAGTCAACTGGTAAAAAAGCAAATCGTTGGGAAATTACACGTGTTGGAGCAGATATCAAAATCAAATGCAGTAATTGTGAACATATTGTTATGATGGGACGCTATGATTTTGATCGAAAAATGAATAAAATTATTGACTGAGAACCCTTAGTTAGAGGGTTAGCAAGTTTTCCCTTTTTGTGTTATAATATTAGGGATTGAAATGAAAACGGAGAATGAGAAAATATGGCTTTAACAGCAGGTATCGTTGGTTTGCCAAACGTTGGTAAATCAACACTATTTAATGCAATTACAAAAGCAGGAGCAGAGGCAGCAAACTACCCATTTGCGACGATTGATCCAAACGTTGGAATGGTAGAAGTTCCAGATGAACGCCTCCAAAAACTAACTGAAATGATTACTCCTAAAAAGACAGTTCCAACAACTTTTGAATTTACAGATATCGCAGGGATTGTAAAAGGAGCTTCAAAAGGAGAAGGGCTAGGGAATAAATTCTTGGCCAACATCCGTGAAGTAGATGCGATTGTTCACGTAGTTCGTGCTTTTGATGATGAAAATGTCATGCGCGAGCAAGGACGTGAAGATGCCTTTGTGGATCCACTTGCGGATATTGACACCATTAACCTAGAATTGATTCTTGCTGACTTAGAGTCAGTTAATAAGCGTTATGCGCGTGTAGAAAAGATGGCACGTACGCAAAAAGATAAAGAATCAGTAGCAGAGTTTAATGTTCTTCAAAAGATTAAACCAGTCCTTGAAGATGGAAAATCAGCACGTACCATTGAATTCACAGATGAGGAACAAAAGGTTGTCAAAGGTCTCTTCCTGTTGACAACTAAACCAGTGCTCTATGTTGCTAATGTGGACGAGGATGTGGTTTCAGAACCTGACTCTATCGACTATGTTAAACAAATTCGTGAATTCGCAGCAACAGAAAATGCTGAAGTAGTCGTTATTTCTGCGCGTGCTGAGGAGGAAATTTCTGAGTTAGACGAAGAAGACAAGCAAGAGTTTCTTGAAGCACTTGGTTTGACAGAATCAGGCGTTGACAAGTTGACTCGTGCAGCTTACCACTTACTTGGACTAGGAACTTACTTCACAGCTGGTGAAAAAGAAGTTCGCGCTTGGACCTTCAAACGTGGTATGAAGGCTCCTC
Source organism: Streptococcus pseudopneumoniae (assembly GCF_001072665.1). GTDB lineage: Bacteria > Bacillota > Bacilli > Lactobacillales > Streptococcaceae > Streptococcus > Streptococcus pseudopneumoniae_S. Next base: position 9,409 of record NZ_JVJI01000008.1, read on the forward strand.
AAGCAGCTGGGATTATCCACTCAGACTTTGAAAAAGGATTTATTCGTGCAGTAACCATGTCATATGAGGATCTAGTGAAATACGGATCTGAAAAGGCCGTAAAAGAAGCTGGACGTTTGCGTGAAGAAGGAAAAGAATATATCGTTCAAGATGGCGATATCATGGAATTCCGCTTTAATGTATAAGAAATTTAATAAATAGTGTCAATTAGGTTGGAAAAAAATTCCAACCCTTTTGGCTTTTGAAAGGAAAAATAAATGACCAAATTACTTGTAGGATTAGGAAATCCAGGGGATAAATATTTTGAAACAAAACACAATGTTGGTTTTATGTTGATTGACCAACTAGCGAAAAAACAGAATGTCACATTTACACACGATAAGATATTTCAAGCTGACCTAGCATCCTTTTTCCTAAATGGAGAAAAAATTTATCTGGTCAAACCAATGACATTTATGAATGAAAGTGGAAAAGCAGTCCATGCTTTATTGACTTATTATGGTTTGGATATTGAAGATTTACTCGTTATTTACGATGACCTTGACATGGAAGTTGGGAAAATTCGTTTAAGAGCAAAAGGTTCAGCAGGTGGTCATAATGGTATCAAGTCTATTATTCAACATATTGGAACCCAAACCTTTAATCGTGTTAAGATTGGAATCGGAAGACCTAAAAATGGCATGTCAGTTGTTAACCATGTTTTGAGTAAGTTTGACAAGGATGATTATATCGGCATTTTACAGTCTATTGACAAAGTTGACGATGCTGTAAACTATTATTTACAAGAGAAAAACTTTGAGAAAACAATGCAGAGGTATAACGGATAAATGGTGACCTTATTAGATTTATTCTCAGAAAATAATCAGATTAAAAAATGGCATCAAAATCTGACAGATAAGAAAAGACAACTAATACTTGGTTTATCAACGTCTACTAAGGCTCTTGCAATTGCAAGTAGTCTAGAAAAAGAAGATAAGATTGTGTTGTTGACGTCAACTTATGGAGAAGCAGAAGGACTTGTTAGTGATCTTATCTCTATCTTGGATGAGGAACTTGTCTATCCATTTTTGGTAGATGACTCCCCTATGGTCGAGTTTTTGATGTCTTCACAAGAAAAAATCATTTCACGGGTTGAAGCCTTGCGTTTTTTGACTGATTCATCTAAGAAAGGGATTTTAGTTTGTAATATCGCAGCAAGCCGATTGATTTTACCGTCTCCCAATGTATTCAAAGATAGTATTATAAAAATCTCAGTTGGTGAAGAATATGACCAACATGCACTTATCCATCAGTTAAAAGAGGTAGGCTATCGAAAAGTTACTCAAGTACAAACTCAGGGCGAATTTAGTCTGCGAGGAGATATTTTAGATATTTTTGAAATATCTCAGTTAGAACCTTGCCGAATTGAGTTTTTTGGTGATGAAGTCGATGGTATTAGGTCATTTGAAGTCGAAACACAATTATCGAAAGAAAATCAGACAGAACTCACCATCTTTCCAGCTAGTGATATGCTTTTGAGAGAAAAGGATTATCAACGAGGTCAGTCAGCTTTAGAAAAACAAATTTCAAAGACCTTATCACCTATTTTAAAATCATACTTAGAAGAAATTCTTTCAAGTTTTCATCAAAAACAAATTCATTTAGATTCTAGAAAGTTTTTATCTTTGTGTTATGACAAGACATGGACTGTTTTTGACTATATTGAAAAAGATACCCCAGTATTCTTTGATGATTATCAGAAATTAATGAATCAGTATGAAGTCTTTGAAAGAGAATTAGCACAATACTTTACAGAAGAATTACAGAACAGTAAAGCATTTTCTGAGATGCAGTATTTTGCTGATACAGAGCAAATCTATAAAAAACAGAGTCCGGTTACCTTTTTCTCTAATATGCAAAAGGGGTTAGGAAATCTCAAGTTTGACCAAATTTATCAATTTAATCAATATCCTATGCAGGAGTTTTTCAATCAATTTTCTTTTCTAAAAGAAGAAATTGAGCGATACAAAAAAATGGATTATACTATTATCCTGCAGTCTAGCAATTCAATGGGAAGTAAAACATTGGAGGATGTTTTAGAGGAATACCAGATTAAATTGGATTCCAGAGATAAGTCAAGTATTTGTAAAGAATCTGTAAACTTAATCGAGGGTAATCTCAGACATGGCTTTCATTTTGTAGATGAAAAAATTCTATTGATTACAGAGCATGAAATTTTTCAAAAGAAATTGAAACGTCGTTTTCGAAGACAACATGTTTCAAACGCAGAGAGATTGAAAGATTACAATGAACTTGAAAAAGGGGATTACGTTGTCCATCATATCCATGGAATTGGTCAGTATTTAGGAATTGAAACCATTGAAATCAAAGGGATACACCGCGATTATGTCAGTGTGCAGTATCAAAATGGGGATCAAATCTCCATACCCGTGGAACAGATTCATCTACTTTCCAAATACGTTTCAAGTGACGGTAAAGCACCTAAACTCAATAAATTAAATGATGGTCATTTCAAAAAAGCCAAGCAAAAAGTTAAGAACCAGGTAGAGGATATAGCTGACGATTTAATCAAACTTTATTCTGAACGCAGCCAGTTGAAGGGTTTTGCTTTCTCAGCTGATGATGAGGATCAACACGCTTTTGATGATGCCTTCCCTTATGTTGAAACGGATGATCAACTTCGTAGTGTTGAGGAAATCAAGAGAGATATGCAGGCTTCTCAACCAATGGATCGACTTTTAGTTGGGGATGTTGGTTTTGGAAAGACTGAAGTTGCTATGCGTGCAGCCTTTAAGGCAGTCAATGATCACAAACAGGTTGTCGTTCTAGTTCCGACGACGGTTTTAGCGCAACAGCACTATACGAATTTTAAGGAACGATTCCAAAATTTTGCAGTTAATATTGATGTATTGAGTCGCTTTAGAAGTAAAAAAGAGCAGACTGAAACACTTGAAAAATTGAAAAAGGGTCAAGTTGATATTTTGATTGGAACACATCGTATTTTGTCAAAAGATGTTGTATTTGCTGATTTGGGCTTGATGATTATTGATGAGGAACAGCGATTTGGTGTCAAGCATAAGGAAACCTTGAAAGAACTGAAAAAACAAGTAGATGTCCTGACCTTGACAGCAACGCCAATTCCTCGTACCCTTCACATGTCTATGCTGGGAATCAGAGATTTGTCTGTTATTGAAACTCCGCCGACTAATCGTTATCCAGTGCAAACCTATGTTTTAGAAAAGAATGATAGTGTGATTCGTGATGCTGTCTTGCGTGAAATGGAGCGTGGAGGTCAAGTTTACTATCTTTACAATAAAGTTGACACGATTGATCAGAAGGTTTCCGAATTACAGGACTTGATTCCAGAGGCTTCGATTGGGTATGTTCATGGGCAAATGAGTGAGATTCAGTTAGAAAATACTCTACTGGATTTCATTGAAGGTCAGTATGATATTTTAGTGACGACTACCATTATTGAGACAGGGGTGGACATTCCAAATGCCAATACTTTATTTATTGAAAATGCGGACCATATGGGCTTGTCGACCTTGTATCAGTTAAGAGGAAGAGTCGGTCGTAGTAATCGTATTGCTTATGCCTATCTCATGTATCGCCCAGAAAAATCAATCAGTGAAGTCTCTGAAAAGAGATTAGAAGCGATCAAAGGATTTACAGAATTGGGTTCTGGATTTAAGATTGCAATGCGAGATCTTTCGATTCGTGGAGCAGGAAATCTCTTAGGCAAATCCCAGTCTGGTTTCATTGATTCTGTTGGTTTTGAATTGTATTCGCAGTTATTGGAGGAAGCTATTGCTAAACGACATGGTAATGGGAACACAAGGACCAAAGGGAATGCCGAATTAATTTTGCAAATTGATGCCTATCTTCCTGATACTTATATATCTGACCAACGACATAAGATTGAAATTTACAAGAAAATTCGTCAAATTGACAACCGTGTCAATTATGAAGAGTTACAAGAAGAGTTGATGGACCGCTTTGGAGAATACCCAGATGTTGTTGCCTATCTTTTAGAGATTGGTTTGGTTAAGTCTTATCTTGATAAGGTATTTGTTCAACGTGTGGAAAGAAAAGAGAATAAGATTACAGTTCAATTTGAAAAAGTCACTCAACGACTGTTTTTAGCTCAAGATTATTTTAAAGCTTTATCTGCAACAAACCTAAAAGCAGCTATAGCTGAGAATAAGGGATTAATGGAAGTTGTATTTGATGTTCGAAACAAGAAGGACTATGAAATTTTAGAAGGTCTGCTCATTTTTGGAGAAAGTTTATTAGAGATAAAAGAGTCAAAAGAAGGCAATTCTCTTTAACATTTTTCTTCTATAAAATGGAGAAAAATGGTACAATAATAATTTGAGGTAATAAAAATGAGATTAGACAAATATTTAAAAGTATCAAGAATTATCAAGCGTCGTACAGTCGCAAAAGAAGTAGCGGATAAAGGCAGAATCAAGGTAAATGGAATCTTGGCAAAAAGTTCAACGGATTTGAAAGTTAATGACCAAGTTGAAATTCGCTTTGGCAATAAGTTGCTACTTGTAAAAGTACTGGAGATGAAAGATAGTACAAAAAAAGAAGATGCAGCAGGCATGTATGAAATTATCAGTGAAACACGGGTAGAAGAAAATGTCTAAAAATATCGTACAATTGAATAATTCTTTTATTCAAAATGAACATCAACGTCGTCGCTATCTGATGAAGGAACGACAAAAACGTAATCGTTTCATGGGTTGGGTTCTGATTTTGATGATTTTATTGTTCATTTTACCAACTTATAATCTTGCTCAAAGTTATCACCAATTACTCCAAAGACGTCAACAGTTATCAGACTTGCAAACTCAGTATCAAACCTTGAGTGAGGAAAAGGAGAAAGAGACAGCTTTTGCTACAAAGTTGAAAGATGAAGATTACGCTGCTAAATACATGCGTGCAAAATATTATTATTCTAAGAATCGGGAAGCTGTTTATACGATTCCTGACTTGCTTCCAAGGTGATGAAATGGAAAATTTATTAGACGTAATTGAGCAATTTTTGAGTCTATCGGATGAAAAACTAGAAGAGTTGTCTGATAAAAATCAACTATTGCGTTTACAAGAAGAAAAGGAAAGGAAGAATGCGTAAATTCTTAATTATTTTGTTGCTACCAAGTTTTTTGACTATTTCAAAAGTCGTTAGCACAGAAAAAGAAGTTGTATATACTTCGAAAGAAATTTATTACCTTTCACAATCTGACTTTGGTATTTATTTTAGAGAAAAATTAAGTTCTCCCATGGTTTATGGAGAGGTTCCTGTTTATGCGAATGAAGATTTAGTAGTGGAATCTGGAAAATTGACTCCCCAAACAAGTTTTCAAATAACCGAGTGGCGTTTAAATAAACAAGGAATTCCAGTATTTAAGTTATCCAATCATCAATTTATTGCTGCAGACAAACGATTTTTATATGATCAGTCAGAGGTAACTCCAACAATAAAAAAAGTATGGTTAGAATCTGATTTTAAACTGTATAACAGTCCTTATGATTTAAAAGAAGTGAAATCATCCTTATCAGCTTATTCGCAAGTTTCAATTGATAAGACCATGTTTGTAGAAGGGAAAGAATTTCTACATATTGATCAAGTTGGATGGGTAGATAAGGAATTAACTTCTGAAGAAGATAATCGGATGAATAAAGTGCAAGAAATATTATCTGAAAAATATCAGAAAGCTTCTTTCTCTATTTATGTTAAGCAACTGACTACTGGAAAAGAAGCTGGTATCAATCAAGATGAAAAGATGTATGCAGCTAGCATTTTAAAATTACCTTATCTCTACTATACGCAAGAAAAAATAAATGAGGGTCTTTATCAGTTAGACACGACTGTAAAATACGTATCAGCAGTCAATGATTTTCCAGGTTCTTATAAACCAGAGGGAAGTGGTAGTCTCCCTAAAAAAGAGGATAATAAAGAGTATTCTATAAAGGACTTAATCACAAAAGTATCTAAAGAATCGGATAATGTAGCTCATAATCTATTGGGATATTACATTTCAAATCAATCTGATGCTATATTCAAATCCAAGACGTCTGCTATTATGGGAGATGATTGGGATCCAAAAGAAAAATTGATTTCTTCTAAAATGGCTGGGAAAGTCATGGAAGCTATTTATAACCAAAATGGATTTGTATTGGATTCTTTGACTAAAACAGATTTTGATAATGAGAGAATTGCCAAAGGTGTTTCTGTTAAAGTAGCTCATAAAATTGGAGATGCGGATGAATTTAAGCATGATACAGGTGTTGTCTATGCAGATTCTCCATTTATTCTTTCTATTTTCACTAAAAATTCTGATTATGATACGATTTCTAAGATAGCCAAGGATGTTTATGAGGTTCTAAAATGAGGGAACAAGATTTTTTAAATCATTTTCTCAAGAAGGGATATTTCAAAAAGCATACTAAGGTGGTGCTAGCTCTTTCTGGTGGATTAGATTCTATGTTTCTATTTAAGGTATTATCTACGTATCAAAAAGAGTTAGAAATTGAATTGATTCTAGCTCATGTTAATCATAAGCAGAGAGTAGAATCAGATTGGGAAGAACAGGAATTAAGGAAGTTGGCTGCTGAAGCAGAGCTTCCTATTTATATCAGCAATTTTTCAGGAGAATTTTCTGAAGCGCGTGCTCGAAATTTTCGTTATGATTTTTTTCAAGAGGTTATGAAAAAGACAGGTGCGACAGCTTTAGTCACTGCTCACCATGCTGATGACCAGGTGGAAACGATTTTGATGCGTTTGATTCGAGGCACTCGTTTGCGCTATCTATCAGGAATTAAGGAAAAGCAAGTAGTCGGAGAGATAGAAATCATTCGGCCCTTCTTGCATTTTCAGAAAAAAGACTTTCCACCAATTTTCCACTTTGAAGATATATCAAATCAGGAAAATCATTATTTTCGCAATCGTATTCGAAATTCTTATTTACCAGAATTAGAAAAAGAAAATCCTCGATTTAGATATGCAATCTTAAGCATCGGCAATGAAATTTTAGATTATGACTTAGCTATAGCTGAATTATCAAAGAATATTGATGTAGAGAATTTAGATCAGCTATTGTCTTACTCTGAGTCGACACAAAGAGTTTTACTTCAAACTTATCTGAATCGTTTTCCAGATTTGAATCTTACAAAAGCTCAGTTTGAAGAAGTTCGGCAGATTTTAAAAACTAAAAGCCAGTATCGTCATCCGCTAAAAAATGGTTATGAATTGATAAAAGAGTACCAATGGTTTAAGATTTGTAAAATCAGTCCTCAGGCTGATGAAAAGGAAGATGGACTTGTGTTACACTATCAAAATCAGGTATCTTATCAAGGATATAAATTTTCCTTTGGACTTCCTTTAGAAGGTGAATCAATTCAACAAATACTTGTTTCACGGGAAACATCAATACATATTCGTCATCGAAAAACAGGAGATGTTTTGATTCTAAATGGGCATAGAAAAAAACTCAGACGTCTATTTATTGATTTGAAAATCCCTATGGAAAAGCGAAAATCTGCTCTGATTATTGAGCAATTTGGTGAAATTGTCTCAATTTTGGGAATTACGACCAGTAATTTGAGTAAAAACACGAAAAATGATATAATGAACACTGTACTTTATATAGAAAAAATAGATAGGTAAAAAAATGTTAGAAAACGATATTAAAAAAATCCTCGTTTCACACGATGAAATTACAGAAGCTGCTAAAAAATTAGGTGCTCAATTAACTAAGGACTATGCAGGAAAAAATCCAATCTTAGTTGGGATTTTAAAAGGATCTATTCCTTTTATGGCTGAATTGGTTAAACATATCGACACACATATTGAAATGGACTTCATGATGGTTTCTAGTTACCATGGTGGAACAGCAAGTAGTGGTGTCATCAATATCAAGCAAGATGTAACTCAAGACATCAAAGGAAGACATGTTCTGTTTGTAGAAGATATCATTGATACGGGTCAAACTTTGAAGAGTTTGCGAGATATGTTTAAAGCAAGAGAAGCAGCTTCTGTTAAAATTGCAACCTTGTTGGATAAACCAGAAGGACGTGTTGTAGAAATTGAGGCAGACTATACCTGCTTTACTATCCCAAATGAGTTTGTAGTAGGTTATGGTTTAGACTACAAAGAAAATTATCGTAACCTTCCTTATGTTGGAGTATTGAAAGAAGAAGTATATTCAAATTAGAAAGAACAATTTTTAATGAAAAAACAAAATAATGGTTTAATTAAAAATCCTTTTCTATGGTTATTACTTATTTTTTTCCTAGTTACAGGTTACCAGTATTTTAGTACAGGTAGTGTTGCAGGGAAAAGTGAGCAAATTAATTATACAGAACTGGTAAAAGAAATTACCGATGACAATGTAAAAGAATTGACTTACCAGCCAAATGGTAGTGTTATCGAAGTTTCAGGTGTTTATAAAAATCCTAAAACAAGTAAAGAAGAAACAGGCATTCAGTTCTTTTCTCCTTCTGCTACAACAGTAGAGAAATTTTCAAGCATCATTCTTCCTTCAGATACTACAGTATCAGAATTACAAAAGCTTGCTTCTGACCATAAAGCGGAAGTAACTGTTAAGCATGAAAGTTCAAGTGGTATGTGGATTAATATTCTTGTATCCATTGTGCCATTCGGTATTCTTTTCTTCTTCCTATTTTCTATGATGGGAAATATGGGAGGAAATAATAGCCGTAACCCAATGAGTTTTGGACGTAGTAAGGCTAAAGCTGCAAATAAAGAAGATATTAAAGTAAGATTTTCAGATGTTGCTGGAGCTGAGGAAGAAAAACAAGAACTAGTTGAAGTTGTTGAATTCTTAAAAGATCCAAAACGATTTACAAAACTTGGAGCCCGTATTCCAGCAGGTGTCCTTCTAGAGGGACCTCCGGGAACAGGTAAGACTTTGCTTGCTAAAGCAGTCGCCGGAGAAGCAGGTGTTCCATTCTTTAGTATTTCAGGTTCTGACTTTGTAGAAATGTTTGTCGGGGTTGGAGCTAGTCGTGTTCGTTCTCTTTTTGAAGATGCCAAAAAAGCAGCACCAGCTATCATCTTTATCGATGAAATTGATGCTGTTGGACGTCAACGTGGAGTTGGTCTTGGCGGAGGAAATGACGAACGTGAACAAACCTTGAACCAACTCTTGATTGAGATGGATGGTTTTGAGGGAAATGAAGGAATTATCGTCATCGCTGCGACAAACCGTTCAGATGTACTAGATCCTGCCCTTTTGCGTCCAGGACGTTTTGATAGAAAAGTATTGGTTGGCCGTCCTGATGTTAAAGGTCGTGAAGCAATCTTGAAAGTTCACGCTAAGAACAAGCCTTTAGCAGAAGATGTAGATTTGAAATTAGTGGCCCAACAAACCCCAGGTTTTGTTGGAGCAGATTTAGAGAATGTCTTGAATGAAGCGGCTCTAGTTGCTGCTCGTCGCAATAAATCGATAATTGATGCTTCAGATATTGATGAAGCAGAAGACAGAGTTATTGCTGGTCCTTCTAAGAAAGATAAGACAGTTTCACAAAAAGAACGTGAATTAGTTGCTTACCATGAGGCAGGACATACCATTGTAGGTCTAGTCTTGTCGAATGCCCGTGTTGTCCATAAGGTTACAATTGTACCACGTGGCCGTGCAGGTGGTTATATGATTGCACTTCCTAAGGAAGACCAAATGCTTCTTTCCAAAGAAGATATGAAAGAGCAATTGGCTGGTTTAATGGGTGGCCGTGTAGCTGAAGAAATTATCTTTAATGTCCAAACCACAGGAGCTTCAAACGACTTTGAACAAGCGACACAAATGGCGCGTGCAATGGTTACAGAGTACGGTATGAGTGAAAAACTTGGCCCAGTACAATATGAAGGAAACCATGCTATGTTTGGTGCACAGAGTCCTCAAAAATCAATTTCAGAACAAACAGCTTATGAAATTGATGAAGAGGTTCGTTCATTATTGAATGAAGCACGAAATAAAGCTGCTGAAATTATTCAGTCAAATCGTGAAGCTCACAAGTTGATTGCAGAAGCATTATTGAAATACGAAACATTGGATAGTACACAAATTAAATCTCTTTACGAAACAGGAAAGATGCCTGAAACAGTTGAAGAGGAATCTCATGCATTATCTTATGATGAAGTAAAGTCAAAAATGAATGATGAAAAATAACCCAAAGAGAGGCTTGCCCTCTCTTTTTTGTGCAGTTGAGGCAGTGTAGAGAACAGAATGGGGGAAATGTGCCAAAAGTGTTTCTGAATCTGTTAGACTGTATCTAGAAAGGGGGACGTTATGTTTAAAGAATTATATGAAGAAGTCCAAGGGATTGTATATAAGTGTAGAAATGAATATTACCTTCATTTATGGGAGTTATCGGATTGGGACCAAGAGGGAATGATTTGCTTACATGAACTGATCA
>NZ_JVJI01000089.1:0-8557 GCF_001072665.1 Streptococcus pseudopneumoniae
ACAAGGAGTCCGTGTTCGCTTGATCGAAGTGGAAAACGGAAAACGCCAACTTAAAGAAACTTATGATAAAGTTGTTGCTCAAGATCGTATCCTAGAAGTTGGTACAGCTGGTGAAACAACGAAACCAGTACAGCCGGTAGATACAAAACCACAAGTGTCAGAAAAAGCAGAAACAAAACCAATTGCTCCAAGTGAAGCTAGTCAAACTAATAAAGCCCAGTTACCAAATACAGGTAGTGTGACAAGCCAAGAAACAGTAGCAGCAGGTTTAGCTCTACTCTGTTTGAGTGCAGGATTAGTAGCCACTAAAGGTAAAAAAGAAGACTAGAAATTTTGATACTTTCGTTATCATTAAAGAGTGGAGAGAAACTCTTGTCTTAGATAGAAGATAAATCCCTTGGAATATAAGTTTCTAAGGGATTTTCTTTGTATAAAATTGTATAGTGTTATTATCTACCTTATTTTGTAGAGAAAGCAAAAATCCCTAGAAAATGTTTAGGGATTCAATTATTTCATTAAGAACAATTCAACAATCATCTCGATATACATGACAAGGGTTAATAAGAATCCTGCACGCCAGAAAAATTTGATGAATTTAGGATAGTAAAAGCTACGTTTTTTCAAAAGGAAGAAAAAAACGAGAATAGTGGCTAGGAGTGAGAGGGCTAGGCCTAGTCTAGGGAGGAAATTATGGGTAAAGGTTTTAGCTGTAATCAAGTAATACTCAAATACCAAGACTGGAAAAGCCAAATCCGCAAAGTTTCGTCCTAGTTTTTTTAATCTAAAAAGTTTGGTTATGATAATGCAGACTACTAAGGTCAGTATCAATAATAAAATAGATGCTAATTTCATTAAAATCATACCCATATTGTATCATAAAAAATCGCTAAAGGAAACGAGAAACAGAGGAATTTATAGGAAAGTCAGGCTTTTGAGATTGTGGGTGTTTTTTGTTATAATAAAAGTTATGAAATCTTATAATACCTTGAATGATTATTATCGAAAACTATTTGGAGAAAAGACCTTTAAAGTCCCTATTGATGCGGGGTTTGACTGTCCCAATCGTGATGGGACTGTGGCTCATGGAGGCTGTACTTTTTGTACGGTTTCAGGTTCTGGAGATGCTATCGTAGCACCGGATGCGCCTATTCGTGAGCAATTTTATAAGGAAATTGACTTTATGCACCGTAAGTGGCCAGACGTTCAGAAGTATCTGGTTTATTTTCAAAATTTTACCAACACCCATGAAAAGGTAGAAGTGATTCGAGAGCGCTATGAGCAGGCTATCAACGAGCCAGGTGTGGTAGGAATCAATATCGGGACACGGCCAGACTGTTTACCAGATGAAACCATCGAATATTTGGCTGAGTTATCGGAACGCATGCATGTGACGGTTGAATTGGGCTTGCAGACCACTTATGAAACAACCTCTGACCTGATTAATCGTGCCCACTCCTATGAGTTGTACGTGGAAACGGTCAAGCGTTTGAGAAAGTATCCCAAGATTGAGATTGTTTCCCATCTTATTAATGGCTTGCCTGGTGAAACCCATGAGATGATGATTGAAAATGTCCGACGCTGTGTTACGGATAACGATATTCAAGGAATTAAACTACACTTGCTTCACCTTATGACCAATACGCGTATGCAACGAGATTATCACGAAGGACGTTTGCAGTTGATGAGCCAGGACGAATATGTTAAGGTCATCTGTGACCAACTGGAAATCATTCCCAAGCATATCGTCATCCATCGAATCACAGGAGATGCACCTAGGGATATGCTGATTGGTCCTATGTGGAGCCTCAATAAATGGGAAGTGCTAAATGCTATTGAAACTGAAATGCGACGTCGTGGAAGTGTTCAAGGATGCAAGGCTGTAAAACAGGAGTTTGAAAATGAAAAGACCACTTGAAATGGCACATGATTTTTTGGCTGAGGTAGTGACAAAAGAGGATATCGTAGTAGATGCGACCATGGGAAATGGGCATGATACTCTTTTTCTAGCCAAGTTAGCTAAGAAAGTCTATGCCTTTGATATTCAGGAGCAAGCCTTGGAAAAGACGCAAGAGCGTTTGAACCAAGTTGGAATGACAAATGCCCAGTTAATCTTGCAAGGCCATGAGACACTGGACCAGTTTGTGACAGAAGCCAAGGCAGGGATTTTTAATCTGGGCTATTTGCCGTCAGCTGATAAGTCAGTCATTACCCAGCCTCAGACAACGATTGAAGCATTAGAAAAGCTGTGTGGCTTACTTGTCAAAGGGGGACGAATTGCTATCATGATTTACTATGGTCATGAAGGAGGCGACCTCGAGAAAGATGCTGTTTTGGATTTTGTTAGTCAGTTGAACCAACAAGAGTACACAGCTGCTATTTTCCGAACCTTAAACCAAGTCAACAACCCACCGTTTTTAGTAATGATTGAAAAATTAGAGAGATATAGACATGGATAAACAATACCTACGTGAAAAGCTGGATGCTATGCGCCAGAATTTTGTTGAATCAACCCACCACGAACGAGCAGTGGGTGTGCTAGACCAAGTGCATATGAGCAAAAAAATGCTTAAAATCAAGAAAAAATTAGTTGCTCTTGAAATGGAACGGTGCCAGCGAAAAATTGAGCACAAGGATTGTTCCAAGATTGACCAAAAGATTAAAGAGCAGAAGGAGATATTTGAATCCTGTTGTAAAAAAGACTAAGGAGGAATTGCGTGGAATTATTGATTTACCTCATCCTATTTTTACTGGTCTTGATTGTCTCAAGTACAACCAATAAGCTCCTGCCCTTTTTGCCGCTTCCATTGGTGCAGATTCTTTTGGGAATTGTGATTGGACTCTTTTTACCCAATACCGATTTTCATCTCAATACGGAGTTGTTTTTGGCCCTGGTTATCGGGCCCTTGCTTTTCCGAGAGTCAGAAGAAGCGGATATTACGGCTATTTTAAAACACTGGCGAATCATTGTTTATCTCATATTTCCAGTGATTTTTATCTCGACCCTGAGTTTAGGTGGCTTGGCCCATCTTCTTTGGTTCAGCCTTCCCTTGGCAGCTTGCTTGGCTGTTGGGGCAGCTCTTGGTCCTACGGACTTGGTGGCCTTTGCCTCTCTTTCTGAGCGCTTTAGCTTTCCTAAGCGCGTGTCCAATATCCTCAAAGGTGAAGGACTCTTGAATGATGCTTCTGGATTGGTAGCCTTTCAGGTGGCCTTGGCGGCTTGGACAACAGGATTTTTTTCTCTTGGCCAAGCTGGTAGTTCGCTCATCTTTTCAATCCTAGGCGGTTTTTTGATTGGCTTTTTAACAGCCATGACCAATCGTTTCCTCCATACTTTTTTGTTAAGTGTGCGCGCAACGGATATTGCCAGCGAACTTTTATTAGAATTGAGTTTGCCTCTGGTGACCTTCTTTTTAGCAGAAGAAGTACATGTTTCAGGGATTATTGCTGTTGTAGTTGCGGGGATTTTAAAGGCAAGCCGCTTTAAGAAAATTACGCTTCTCGAGGCCCAAGTGGATACGGTGACCGAGACAGTCTGGCATACGGTGACCTTTATGCTCAACGGTTCTGTCTTCGTGATTTTGGGAATGGAGTTGGAAATGATAGCAGAACCTATCTTGACCAATCCAATCTATAATCCCTTACTCTTGCTGGTGTCTCTTGTCGTTCTTACCTTTGTCCTCTTTGCCATTCGTTTTGTCATGATCTATGGCTATTATGCTTATAGGACCCGACGCCTCAAGAAAAAGTTAAATAAGTATATGAAGGATATGCTTCTCTTAACCTTCTCAGGTGTCAAGGGAACGGTGTCGATTGCTACAATTCTTCTGATACCAAGTGATTTAGAGCAGAAATATCCAATCTTACTTTTCCTTGTCGCAGGTGTGACGCTTGTCAGCTTTTTAACAGGTCTCTTGGTCTTGCCTCATCTTTCTGATGAACAGGAAGAAAGCAAGGACTATCTCATGCATATCGCTATTTTGAATGAAGTAACAATAGAGTTGGAAAAAGAGTTGGAAGACACTAAAAATAAACTTCCCCTTTATGCGGCTATTGACAATTACCATGGACGAATAGAGAACCTTATCCTGAATCAAGAAAATAAGGGGGCTCAAGAAGACTGGGAGGCCTTGAAACTTCTCATCCTCAGTATTGAAAGTGATGGTTTAGAACAGGCTTACGAAGAGGACAAGATGAGTGAGCGTGCCTATAGAGTCTACCAACGATATTTGAAAAACATGGAACAAAGTATCAATCGCAAGTTTGCGTCACGATTGACCTATTATTTCCTTGTTTCCTTGCGGATTTTACGTTTTCTCCTCCATGAAGTCTTTACTCTTGGCAAGACCTTCCGCAGTTGGAAAAATGAAGAATCACAGAAACTCAGAGCCCTTGACTATGACCAAATTGCAGAGCTCTATCTAGAAAATACAGAGATGATTATCGAAAGTTTGGAGAACCTAAAAGGGGTTTATAAGAGTTCTTTAATCAGCTTTATGCAGGATTCTCGTCTTCGTGAAACGGCTATTATCACTAGTGGTGCCTTTGTCGAACGGGTTATCAATCGTGTTAAACCTAATAATATTGATGAGATGCTAAGAGGCTATTACCTAGAGCGCAAGTTGATTTTCGAATATGAAGAAAAACGATTGATTACAACCAAGTATGCCAAGAAGTTACGACAAAATGTAAATAACCTAGAAAACTATTCCTTGAAGGAAGCTGCCAATACCCTACCTTATGATATGATGGAATTGGTAAGAAGAAATTAATCAAGATTATAAGTGAAGGAGTGTGACATGAAGAAGTGGTGGAAAGAGCTGATAGATAAGCCTTTATTAAAAGCCTTTTTGCATTATTATCAAGCATCAGATAGTGAGTTGACCAGTGTTGCAGTAGCTTACTATTGGTTGATCTCGATATTTCCCCTGCTTTTGGTGGTGGTCAATATCCTCCCTTATTTTCAGATTCCAGTTTCCAATTTTTTAAACGTGACTAATAGTTTTTTGCCTGATACGGTTTATGATGTTATTGCAAAAATTGTAATGGAAGTTCTGACTCAGCCATCAACAGGTTTACTGAGTTTTGCGGTCTTATCAGCTTTATGGACTTTTTCAAAATCCATGAATTATCTCCAAAAAGCTTTTAATAAGGCCTATGGAGTAGCTAAGAGTAGAGGTTTAATTTACCAGCAATTGATGAGTTTACTAGTCAGTTTTGGCTTGCAAATCCTTTTTGCCTTAGCTCTCTTTCTCAGTGTCTTTGGCCGTATGCTTCTCAACCTTATCAAAAGCTACTGGAAATCGGATAGTCCTATCTTTGATTATCTGCAAGACCTAACAGGTCCCTTGGTTTATGCCCTGATTTTTGCCATCCTAGTCATGCTCTACTATTTCCTACCCAATGTTAAGGTCCGACGGATTCGACATGTTTTGCCGGGTAGTGCCTTTGTCTTGTTGACTCTGTCCTTACTGCTCAATATCTTTTCAGTCTATGTTAACAACTATGTCAATCACCTAGTGGACGTCCGCTTTTTCAGTTCCGTCGTCGTGGTGGTCATGATGTTTTGGTTTATTCTTATTGCTAAGATTTTAATTGTCGGAGCGGTTATCAATGCCAGTGTCCAGAGTTTGAAAGATCCGAGCTTTAGAATAAATTAACTCAATTCTTTATCCATTACAAAACGCATATTATCAGGTTTTATAAAACCTTGATAATATGCGCTTTTTTGATTGTGAAAACTAATAGATAAACATGGCATCGCCAAAACTAAAGAAGCGGTAGTGTTCTTGAATGGCATGGTGGTAGGCATCTAGGACCAATTCGCGACCTGCAAAGGCAGAAACCAACATGACCAGAGTTGATTTTGGCAGGTGGAAGTTGGTTGAGAAGGCATCCACTACCTTCCATTCATAGCCAGGTTTGATAAAGATATTGGTCCAGCCAGAATCTGCTTGGATTTGCCCATCAAACTTGGAACCAATAGTCTCCAGTGTGCGGATAGAAGTGGTTCCGACAGCGATGACACGACCACCATTTTCTTTAACGGAGCGAAGGGTGGCAGCAGCTTCCTCAGAAAGTTGGTAGAATTCTGAGTGCATTTCGTGTTCGTCCAGATTGTCAACAGAAACGGGTCTAAAGGTTCCGAGTCCGACATGGAGGGTCAGATAGACTAGATGAACACCCTTAGCTTGGATTTCTGCCAGCAGTTCTTTGGTAAAGTGGAGGCCAGCGGTTGGGGCAGCGGCTGAGCCACTTTCCTTGGCGTAAACAGTTTGATAGCGTTCGCGGTCATCCAATTTTTCATGGATATAAGGCGGTAGCGGCATTTCACCCAGACTTTCCAAGACTTCTAGGAAAATTCCTTGGTATTCAAAGCGGACAATGCGACCCCCGTGGGTCAATTCTTCCGTAACGACAGCGCTGAGGCGACCATCACCAAAGCTGACGCGAGTGCCAACCTTGAGGCGTTTGGCAGGTTTAGCCAGAACTTCCCACTCATCGCCAGCAGTGTTTTTGAGCAGGAGAAGTTCCACATGACCTCCAGTTTCTTCCTTTTGACCATAGAGGCGGGCAGGGAGAACTCGGGTATCGTTCATTACAAGGGCATCACCAGGTTCCAACATATCAATAATAGAGTGGAAGTGTTTGTCCTGCATTTCTCCCGTTTCACGGTTGACGATGAGGAGTTTAGAAGCATCACGTTTTTCAAGGGGCGTTTGGGCAATCAATTCCTCTGGCAAGTGGAAATCAAAATCAGCTGTATTCATATATCTGTTCATTCTTTCTAAGTTCTAATCCTATCCATTATAACATGTTTCAAGTATAGTCGCTCTTTTTTTAGAAATTAAATCGTTTTCACTTGACAGAAATTGGTCTATACCATATAATAAATATAGATTAAAACGGAGGATGAAAAGATGAAAGTCATTAAAGTTGAAAACCAAATCGAAGGTGGAAAAGTTGCTTTCGAGATTTTGAAGGAAAAATTGGCCAATGGAGCTCAAACCCTAGGACTTGCGACAGGAAGTAGCCCACTTGAATTTTACAAGGAAATTGTTGAAAGTGACCTTGATTTTTCAAACCTAACCAGTGTCAACCTTGATGAGTATGTAGGACTTGATGGAGACAATCCACAGTCTTATCGTTACTTCATGCAAGAAAACTTGTTTAATCAAAAACCATTTAAAGAAAGTTTCTTGCCTCGTGGGGTTAAGGACAATGCTGAAGCTGAAGTTGAACGCTACAACCAAATTTTGGCTGACCATCCAGTTGACCTCCAAATCTTGGGAATCGGTCGCAATGGACATATCGGATTTAATGAACCTGGTACTCCATTTGACAGTCAAACGCATCTAGTTGAACTTGATCAGTCGACTATTGAAGCCAATGCTCGTTTCTTTGACAAGATTGAAGACGTCCCAACCCAAGCCATTTCAATGGGGATTAAAAATATCTTGGATGCCAAGTCAATCCTGCTCTTTGCTTACGGTGAATCAAAAGCAGAAGCCATTGCCGGAACAGTGTCTGGCCCAGTGACCGAAAACCTACCTGCAAGTAGTCTACAAAATCACCCTGATGTGACCATCATTGCAGATGCTGAAGCGCTCAGCTTACTTGAAAAGTAAAAATACAAGAACCACTTGCTCTTTGGAGTAAGTAGTTTTAGACATATAAAACTTCAACATTACGATAGGAGGACACATGAATAAAGAAGAATTTCTAAAAATAAAAGAAGCGTATAAGAGTGCTAGAACGGAAGAAAAAAAAAGTATAATAGACTTTCTTCTAAATAAGAAAGATAATGATGGAAACTTAGTATTTTTAAAAGAGAAAGATGGCACTGATACATTTGTAAAGACAGGTCTAGGATGTGGAAAACGAAATTACTCATCAGGAGGTACTTTATCTAGACCGTATGATTTATCAAATCACATGTATATTGATTTGTCTTATAAAGGAAATGAAATCTTAATCTCTTTACAGTCTTTTGATATTGATCCAAATAGTCATAATATTCATGTCTTATATGATCGGATAGGTATTATGTTTGAAAAAGACGGCATAATTTTGTTGCCTGATAATAAATCTGAAGTCAGGGATGCTTTTCTTAAAATGGAAACAACAAACTGGGAATTACCTTTATCTGAAGCAGATATGGAGGAGATGGTGAACTATATTATTAATCATTATGAAGAATAAAAAACTTAGTTTCCTCTTGACAATTATTCCTTTTACGTGTAAAATAGAATAGATCTTGAACTTGAAGGGAGTGAAAAAAATGTCTAAAACAGTAGTACGTAAGAATGAATCTCTTGACGACGCACTTCGTCGTTTCAAACGTGCGGTTACTAAAGCTGGTACTCTTCAAGAAACACGCAAACGTGAATTCTATGAAAAACCTTCTGTAAAACGTAAACGTAAATCAGAAGCAGCTCGTAAACGTAAAAAATTCTAATTAGAAATGAAAGGCTGGAGAAATCTAGTCCTTTTTCTTTTAATACTCTTCGAAAATCTCTTCAAACCACGTCAACGTCGCCTTGCCGTACTCAAGTACAGC